>JADILZ010000026.1 GCA_017695065.1 Candidatus Cryptobacteroides excrementipullorum | reverse complement strand
AGGTGCCGGCGCAGCGAAGCGGAGGCGCATGCCCCACCGGGGCTGTCACCGATAGGTGACTGGGGGTGGACAGACAGGATTTCTGTAAGAAATCCGGTCATAAATGATAAAATATTGATTTTTAATATAATATGTTAAACATAAATTCGTCGAACTGACGTTAGTATTAATGTGACAATATAAAAGGAAAGGAAATGGCCAGGAATGAAGTTTCGCATATAGGTACTGTAACAGAAATGACTCCGGAATTCACCACGGTCCGGATCATCTCCACATCGGCTTGTGCCGCCTGTCATGCCAAGGGGGTGTGCGGGGTCTCCGAGGAGAAGGTGAAGGAGATATCCGTGCCGACGGATCCTTACGCAACGTGGAAACCCGGGGATGAGGTGAGGGTTATGCTCAGGCAGTCGATGGGCCTGAAGGCTGTATGGTTATCTTATGTGATTCCTTTGGTCATTTTAATGATTTTAATATTAACTTTGTCCGCCGTTAGCGTGCACGAAATTTATGTCGGACTTGCTTCGGTAGGGGTTGTGGCAGTCTATTATCTGGTACTGTACCTTCTGAGGGACCGCCTGGCCAATGAATTCGTGTTCTACCTGAAAGAAAAATAGAATTATTTTAACTAAACACTATAATGACAACAACAATTATCTGGACTATTGCGATCATCACCCTCCTGGGTGTCCTGCTTGCGGTAGTCCTTTACCTTGTAGCGGAGAAGTTCAAGGTAGAGGAGGACCCGCGCATCGACGAAGTGGAGAAGGTGATGCCGGGAGCGAACTGCGGAGGCTGCGGATTTGCCGGCTGCCGCGCGTTTGCGCAATCCTGCGTCGAAGCCATGAACCTGGACAATAATTTCTGTCCTGTCGGTGGCAACGATACTATGAAGAAGGTCGCTGAGGTACTGGGTCTTGAAGTCAAGGAGAAAGCTCCGATGGTGGCTGTGGTGCGCTGTAACGGCACCTGTGCCAACCGCCCTAAGACCAACGAGTATGCCGGCTACCAGTCATGCAAGGTGAAAGCCGCCCTCTACAGCGGCGACACAGGGTGTTTCTACGGGTGTCTCGGATGCGGAGACTGTGTGTCGGCATGCCAGTTCGGTGCCCTTTCCATGGATCCTGAGACAGGGCTTCCTGTCGTGGACGAGGAGAAGTGTACTGCCTGCGGCGCCTGTGTCAAGGCTTGTCCTAAGCGTATCATCGAACTGAGGAACAAGGGACCGAAGAACCGCCGCGTGTTCGTCTCATGCGTGAACATGGAGAAAGGGGCCGTGGCCCGCAAGGCCTGCAAGTCCGCGTGCATCGGTTGCGGGAAGTGCGAGAAGGCGTGTCCGTTCGGTGCTGTCAAGGTCGAGCATAATGTGGCGTACATCGATTTCGAGAAGTGCAAGCTCTGCCGCAAGTGTGTGGTAGAGTGCCCTACCGGAGCCATCCATGATGTCAATTTCCCTTCTCCTGCTGTGAAGCCGGCACCTAAGCCTGCCGCCGGACCTGCGCAGGACGGTGCAGCTACCGTAAAACCAGGACCTGCAGTGTCAAAGGCTGTGGACGGGGCTGCGGCAAAGCCTGCTGCGTCAGCCGTTACGGAGAAGAAAGTAGAACCAGAGAAAAAGAGTGAGGAATAGACTATGAAGACATTTTCAATCGGAGGCGTCCACCCGGACGACAAGAAGATTTCAGCAGGGTGCAAGATAGAGGCCCTTCCTATTCCCAAGACAGTATATATCTCCATGGCACAGCATCTTGGCGGCCCGGCGAAGGCCATTGTGGCCCCTGGTGACAAGGTGAAGACAGGACAGGTCATAGGAGAGCCTACCGGGTTTATCTCCGCTTATGTGCACTCTTCCGTCACCGGTACTGTGAAAACTGTCGGGCTGCGCAAGGATCTGGCAGGGATACCTGTGGTGCATGTCGAGATAGAGACTGAGCCTGACCAGTGGGCTGACGGCATAGACACTTCGGATACGCTTGTGACGGAAATACCCCAGGACAGGCAGTTCATTATAGACAGGATCAAGAACAACGGCGTGGTCGGACTCGGCGGCGCTACGTTCCCGACCCATGTGAAACTCTGTCCGCCGCCTGACAAGAAGGCCGAGTGCCTGATTCTCAACGGGGCTGAGTGCGAGCCTTATCTTACATCGGATTACCGGATCATGCTTGAGAAGACCAGACAGATTGTGGTCGGGGCTGCGCTCATGAAGAAGGTCCTCGGTGTACAGCGGGCTGTCATCGGAATCGAGGAGAACAAGCCTGAGGCAGTCAGCGCCATGTCGGCAGCTGTGGAAGAGCTCGGGAAGGTATCCCGGGACTACAGCGGCATTGAGGTAATGACACTCAAGAAGAAATACCCGCAGGGCGGGGAGAAGCAGCTGATAGATGCAGTGATGCGCAGGCAGGTGAAATCGATGGGACTTCCTATCGATGTCGGTGCGGTAGTGCAGAATGTCGCCACTTCCCTGGCTGTATATGATGCCGTTCAGAAGAACATGCCGCTCATTTCCAACACCATGACTGTGACCGGAGACTGTCTTCCTGCCGACAGGCAGAAGAACTACCTTTTCCGCATAGGCTTCCCGCTTTCATATATAGCGGAATACAACGGAGGCGTGCCTGAGAAGGCTGTGAAGATAGTCAGCGGCGGCCCTATGATGGGAAAGGCCATATCCAATTTTGACGCGGCGACCTTGAAGGGGTCATCCTCGATTCTCTATCTTACTGCAGAGCAGACAGAAAGGAAGCCGGAGTCAAACTGTATCCGCTGCGGCAAATGCGCCGAGGCCTGCCCTATGGGACTGGAGCCGTTCCTGCTGAACAAGCTCGCCCGCAACGGGATGTCAGATGAACTTGAAGACAATGCGGTACAGGACTGTATCGAATGTGGCTGCTGCCTTTACAGCTGTCCTGCCAACATCCCTCTGCTGGATGTCATAAGGATAGCCAAAGGAGAGGTCATCAGGGCGATGCGTGCACGTACGGCGCCTAAGAAATAACGAAATAATACTATTAAGACAATGAACAAGATATTGGTTTCACCATCTCCACATATCCACGCGAAGACCTCTACACCGGTCCTTATGCGTGACGTGGTGATAGCTCTGCTGCCTTCGGTCATCGTGTCAGTCCTCTATTACGGCCTGTCTGCGCTGCTCCTCCTGGCAGTGAGCGTAGTTTCATGTTTGCTGGCGGAATACCTGATCACCAGATTCATGTTCAAGGCGCCGAGTACGGTAGGGGACTGGTCTTCATCGGTCACAGGTGTCCTTCTGTTTCTCAACCTTCCCCCTTCCTGCCCGTGGTGGGTGGCTGTCATAGGTGCTGTATTCGCTATCGGAGTAGTCAAGATGACTTTCGGTGGCCTGGGACAGAACCTCTTCAACCCGGCCATCGCAGCCAGGGTGTTCCTCCTGGTTTCCTTCCCTACTTTCATGACCAACTGGGCTGCCCCGAAAGGCTTTATCGGCGGGGTGGATGCGGTTTCCGGAGCTACACCTCTGGGTATCGTGAAGGAAGGACTTGCACAGGGGATGACCCTTCCGGAAATCTATGCCCAGCATGACTTCTCCTATCTCCAGACTCTGTTCATCAATATCGGCGGGTCAGCAGGGGAGATTTCGGCCATAGCCATTCTGATGGGTTTCATCTATCTCCTTGCACGCAAGGTCATAAGGCCTTATATCACGCTCTCCATACTGGCGACGGTGTTTGTGTTCTCCGGGATATTCTGGCTCATTAACCCTGACCAGTACACTGACCCTCTGTTCAACCTTCTTACAGGAGGTGTCCTTCTGGGCGCGGTCTTCATGGCAACAGACTATGTGACATCGCCTATGAGCGACAAGGGAGGAATCATCTTCGGAGTAGGCATAGGTCTGCTGACCATCCTGATAAGGTACTTCGGGTCATATCCGGAGGGTATGTCTTTCGCTATCCTGATAATGAACTCCGTGGTGCCGCTTATCAACAAGTTCTGCAAACAAAAGAAATACGGGAGGTAATGACATGGCTGTAAAATCATCATTCAAGAATATGGTGCTGTGCCTTCTGGTCATCTGCCTGGTCAGCTCGGCCCTGCTTGCCGTAGTCTATGCCGTGACCAAGGCTCCTATAGACGCTGCTGCGGCTGCCAAGACCAACAACGCCATAGCACAGGTTGTCCCTGAGTTTGACGGGACTCCGGAACTGGCGGAAATCAGTGTGGCCGGTACGGACTATACATATTACAAGGTATCCAAGGGCGGTTCGGTGGCCGGATACGCCATCATAGCTTCCGGCTCGGGATTCAGCGGGCCCGTGACCCTGATGGTAGGACTCACATCTGACGGTATAGTTTACAATACAACGGTGCTTTCCCAGGCGGAGACTCCCGGACTCGGCGCGAAATGTACTGAACCTGCCTTCGCCGACCAGTTCAGGAACTTCAATCCTGAGGAGAAGGTGCTCAAGGTGAAGAAAGACGGAGGCGATGTAGATGCCATCACCGCATCTACCATCACTTCAAGGGCTTATGTGGCAGCAATCCAGAATGCACTGAATGTTTTTGCCGCCATAACGACCGGCGCACAGCCTGATGCCGCATCAGGGGCATCTACGTTACACGCGACAATGGAGTATGAAAATACTTCAGAGACAGACAACGGAGGACAGAGCAATGAGTAAACTTCAGCTTATAACCAAAGGACTTGTCAAGGAAAACCCTACATTTGTCCTTATCCTTGGTATGTGTCCGACCCTGGCCACTACCACATCTGCAATGAACGGCATGGGAATGGGACTGGCAACACTGTTCGTGCTGGTGCTTTCAAACATGGCCATTTCGGCTACGGCCCCTTATATACCTGACAAAGTGCGCATTCCGGCGTATATCGTGATTATCGCCGCATTCGTGACCATCCTCCAGTTCATCATGCAGGCCTACACACCTGCAATGTACGAGACACTGGGGCTCTTCATCCCGCTTATCGTCGTGAACTGTATCGTGCTCGGCCGTGCAGAGGCTTTCGCCAACAAGAACAGTGTCGTCGATTCGGCGTGTGACGGGCTCGGGATCGGACTCGGATTCACGTTGTCGCTCACTGTGCTGGGACTTGTCCGTGAAATTCTCGGGAGCGGTTCCGCATTCGGGTACAAGTTCATTTCTGGCGACGGTATCCTCGTGTTTGTGCTTGCCCCTGGGGCATTCCTGGCATTGGGCTATCTTATCGTGATATTCAGAAAACTTACAGCTAAAAAGTAAACGGCTATGGAATATTTGATCATAATTATATCGGCGATATTCGTAAACAATATCCTGCTGGCGCAGTTTCTTGGCTGCTGCCCGTTCCTGGGGGTATCCAACAAGCTGAGTACGGCTGTCGGCATGTCAGGCGCTGTATGTTTCGTCATCACACTGTCCACCCTGGTGACTTACCTGCTCCAGTATTATGTGCTGGTGCCGCTTCACATTGAGTTCATGCAGACAGTGGCGTTCATCCTGGTGATTGCCGCCCTGGTGCAGATGGTGGAGATTGTGCTCAAGAAAGTAAGCCCTTCCCTGTACCAGGCGCTTGGTATCTTCCTCCCTCTGATCACGACCAACTGCGCCGTCCTCGGTGTGGCTCTCATAGTGGTCACCAAGGAATTCACATTCGGAGGTGAGCCTCACATGCTTAACCTTGCTGAGTCCGTGGTGTATGCTTTCGCGACTTCGGTGGGATTCGGTGTGGCGATGATACTCTTTGCGGGACTTCGCGAGCAGCTTGCCCTGAGCAAGGTGCCTAAGGCTTTCCAGGGGATTCCGATTGCGCTCATCACTGCAAGTATCCTTGCACTGGCGTTCATGGGCTTCTCCGGACTTGTGTAAAATCCACATAAATTCGTGGCCTGTAATACACAATGACAGAAAAGAACAACAATAATGAACCCAGGTCTGCCGCTCAGTGGTATGACCTGGGTTGTATTTATAGAAAGGAAGGTGATTTCGGCTGTGCCGTCAATGCTTTCCGTTCAGCCGTGGAGTGCGCGGATGCCGGACTGGCCTATGCCGTGGACGATACTGCCCGGCTGGAGCTTGAGTCCGTAAGGAATAAGGCCCTTGCTTCGATAGAGCTGGTGCAGCGTATTACCGGATTTGTGAACAAGGACCTGATGAATCCCTGACCTGCGCTCACATTTCCTGATGGAACGACCTGCTGTACAAGTCATCTATAATGCCGTCAGCAAGTCCTATCACAGGAACATATATCGTGGTGGAGCCGAGTATCCCCGCTATGGTGAGGAATATCCCGGCCGCAGGGACGATGACGTCCGCCCTGTCAGGCTTCAGGTCGAATGTCTCGATCCGTTCTTCTACCGATAGCGGCTTAAGAGTGTCGTACATCTCCTGGAGTGACGCCACGCTCATCTTCGGGTAACGTTTGTCCCGGTTCTTCACCATCTTCACCAGCTTGTTTATGTTGCCGCCTGACCCGATGAGCTCTATCCCCGGGTAGGACTGGGCGAGGTCATGCATGTCCTTCCTGAGACGTTTCCACTCGTCTTCTGTCGCGGCGTTGTTGAGGATACGCACTGTACCTATGTTATATGACCTGGAGCAGACCAGTCCTCCGTCGGAAATGAGGTTGATCTCAGTGCTGCCTCCACCGACATCCACATACATGAAATTGCCTTTCCGTCCTTTCATGTTCTCGATGTGGTTCTCATATACGATCCTGGCCTCTTCCTGCCCGTCTATGATCTCTATCCTTATTCCGCTCGCCTTCTCCACACGCTTGATTATCTGCGGACCGTTGGCTGCGTCCCTCATGGCCGAGGTGGCGCATGCCCGGTATGTGTCCGTCCCGTATATCTTCATCAGATGCCTGTAGCTTTTCATCAGGCGGATGAGGTTCTTTTCTTTCTTTTCCGAGATCCTTCCATCGGAGAATACGTCGAATCCGAGCCTGAGGGGAACCCTCACAAGCAGTGCCTTGTTGAGTTTCGGGTGCTGTCCGGGCTCGACCACCTGTTTGATGAGAAGCCTCACCGCATTGCTTCCGATGTCTATGGCTGCGAATGTCCTGGCCTCTCCTGATAATTTTATGTTCTCTTCCATTGTCTTTAGGTTTTACTGGTTGATTGCGTTTCCTGTGTCACCGGCCTCTTCGGCTTCAATATCGGAATAATGCCTGTAGAGCGCTTCCTGGGATCCGGTCTGGAGCGGGGAATCGCAGCTCCATGGCGTGTTCCTGCCGCTCCCGTCCACGACTCTTCCCTGAGACGTGTCCCTGAGCCCATAATCCACAATAAGCTTCATCTCTTTCTTTACAAGGGGGTCATATACAGGCGTTACCACTTCTATCCTGTTGTCGAGGTTCCTCGGCATCCAGTCAGCTGAGCCGATGAATACTTTTTCCTGTCCTCCGGCAGCGAAGATGAATATGCGGGAATGTTCCAGGTACCTGTCGATTATGCCGTTGATCTTCAGATGGCAGTTCTCCGGCAGGCCGGCAGTGACGAGCGAGCAGTTTCCTCTTACAATGAGGTCAATCGGTACACCTTTATATGCAGCCTCATAGATCTTCTTCACCATTACCGGATCCGTGATATGGTTCACCTTCATTCGTATGTATGCAGGCTTTCCGGCAAGATGGTTCCGTATCTCCGCGTTTATCAGTGAGATGAAGCGTTTCTTCATCTCGTTAGGGGATACGAGCAGTTCCCTGAATGTCACCGGGATATACGGTTTCTCGATGAATTCGAACACCCTGTCCACATCTTCGGTTATCCTTTTGGCGGCAGTCATAAGGATGCAGTCGGTATATGTCCTGGCGTTCCCCTCATGGAAGTTTCCGGTGCTGATGCATGCTATGTCCGAGCCTTGCTTCATGCCGATAAACACTACCTTGGAGTGTACTTTGAGCCCTTCCACTCCGTACATCACCTTTACACCTGCTTCCTGGAGCTTCTGTGACCACTGTATGTTGGATTCCTCGTCGAAACGTGCCAGCAGTTCTATCACCACCGTCACTTTCTTCCCGTTCCTTGCCGCGGCAATGAGGGACTTTACTACCCTCGAGTCCTTGGCGAGGCGGTAGAGTGATATCTTGATGCTTCTGACCCTGTGGTCGGTGGCAGCCTCGTGAAGCAGCCTCAGGAAATGCGAGAAACTGTGATATGGCACGTGGAGAAAGCGGTCTGATTCAAGTATGAGGTCCAGGATGCTGCGTCCTGTATCGAGCGAAGACCTTGTTATCTGTGGCATTGGATTGAACTTCAGGTCCTTGCGTCCACAGTCGGGAAATTGCATCAGATCCTTGTGGTTCTGGTATCTTCCGCCTTTGAGGATGGAGTCGTTGTTTTCCAGATCAAGTTTGCCCAATACCCTTTTCAGAAGGTCCGCCGGCATCTTCTCGTCGTAGATGAACCGGAGTGGCTCTCCTTTTTTCCTGCTTTTTATGCCTTTGGAGATTTTCTGGAGAATCCCGCTCCTCCTGTCATTGTCGATTTCCATCTCCGCGTCGCGCGTGAACTTGAACGCGTACGCCTCGAAATGGGTGTAGCCTGCACCTATGAAAATCTCGTCCAGGGAGCATCTGACGATGTCGTCAATATACATGATGTAGCTTTCTCCGTCCTTGTCCGGAAGTCTTACGAACCTGCCGCGGTTCTTTACAGGCAGGGCGAAATAGGCATAGTCGAACCTGATTTTCTGCCCCGGCCTTCCGGCCTTTACCGCAAAATATATGTTCTCGTCGCTTTCATAGTCGAGGCGCTTGACGGCGGAGAACCACACCGGGACGATGAGTCCGTCCAGGTTGTTCCGGTAATAGGAACGTATGAATGACAGCTGGTCACTGTCCGCCTCTGTGTCCGATATGAGGTGGATCCCGTTCTGTGCCAAGGCTTTGTAAACGGCTTCCACTGCTTCTTCATAATCATTGATATAACAGCTGTTGAGCTTTGATATCTGCTTTACGATTTTTTCAGCATTCTTCGCTTCCTTGACCGCCGATTTCCCGTCCCATTCTATTATCCTGTTGAGGGAGGCGACGCGCACACGGAAGAATTCGTCCAGGTTGTTTGAATAGATTCCCAGGAAAGACATCCTTTCAAGAAGCGGCACTGTGTCCTTGCAGGCTTCCTGAAGTATCCTTCTGTTGAAATACATCCAGCTTATGTCCCTTTCGAGGTAAGGTGGCAGTAGATTGTTTTTACCCATATATATATTTGCTTGACATACAATCTGTAAATTAAGTAAAATTTTTTTACAAATTTATGAAGCTGTTGAGAAGCTGTCTAAATTTTTCTCAAAAATTCTTTTATGGACCTTCCCGGTATATGTTTTTGAAAAAAAACAGGGGAATCTCCCCTCGGAAGAACTGCCTGGCAGTGAACCATGAAGGGGTTATGCGGTATCCCGGAATGTCTTTCTTCCAGAGGCTTGCCACCTTTTAAAAAAAAAGGGGATGGCCATGCTCAGGCTATCCCCTCTGTATATAAATTCCATGATGCTGTCAGAAACTGTATCTGGCGGAAACAGTAGGGATGAATCCCATCATCCCGTAGTTGTAGAAACCCACCCTGGAACTGTAGTGCGCATTTCCGTTCACGTGGAAACCGAAATACGGCCTTATGTCAACGGACAGCTGCAGCGGGAACCAGAAGGTGTATTCAAGTCCTATCTGTGCGGCCACGGACATCATGAACCCGTATTCTACCGGGTGTATCCTGCGCCTGTATGTCATGCCTTCTTCATTGCTGATAAGCATTGTATAGGTCAGCCGGTCAGAGACATAACCGAGGGAGAGTCCAGGTCCGGCATAAAGTCCCCATGATCCCCGGTCTGTCCATGCCGGGCGGGCGAACACGAAGTTGTACAATGCTGTGGCCTTGAATCCCGGGGTAATCGGCCCGAAGGCAAGTCCTGCTTCTGCTTCCACGAAGTTGTTTCCGATAGAGTGCTGGTACGATGCATCGAATCCTGTGGCCCCGATGCGGAGACCTGCAGCCCTGGGCTGCGCTTCTGCGGTCAAATAAAGGCAGCAGCTGATCAAAGCTGCTGCCAAAGCTATGATTTTCTTCATTTCCTTGTAATTTCTGAAAATTATGTCAGAATCTGTATCTTACTGATAATGACGGTACAAATCCGTAAAGGCCTTCAGTGAAGAAAGACGCACCATGGTTCGCATAAAGGCCGAACTGAGGTTTCAGGTCCACAGCAAGCTGCAGAGGGAACCAGAATGTATATTCCAGACCGACCTGCCCCTGGACTGCGATGCTGACACCTTTGTTGAACCCCAGGGCAAGTCCGGGCCCTGCATAGAATCCCCATTCTCCTCTGGCCGTCCACGCCGGCTGGGCAATCATGAAATTGTAGGTTGAGGATACGTCAAAGCTGTTAAAACCGAATGTTCCAAGGTTAGCTTCGACGAAATCGGCCCCGTTCACATTATGCTGGTAGCTGGCCTCGAAATTCCATCCCCATCTCAGTCCGATAGCCTTAGGCTGTGCAGCAGCGGCAAAAGAGATGCCTAGTGCCAGGACTGCTATTGCTAAAATCTTTTTCATAATGACAATGATATTATAAGTTCATGTTTCTGCACACTTCTGTACAAATATATGCTTTTTATTGTAAAATCCATACTCTTTCAGAAAATATTGAATCGAGTAGGACGGCAATATGATTTGTTTTCGTATATTTGTAAATTGTCATTAATTTAAACTTTGGAAATTATGGAAGGACAGGATCCAAGAGGGGCTGCGAGGAACCCTCAAGAGGGCAAATTGAAGAACATCATGTATGCGATGATCGCGGTGGCGGTGATTCTTGCTGCGGCATTGGCATATATATGGTATGAGAGGACTTCTCTGGTAAATGACCTGAAAGTGGAGAAGGAGGACCTTACGGCCCAGATGATAGCCCTGCAGAATGACTATGCATCGCTTTCATCCGATTACGAGACTATAAATTCCCAGCTCGATTCGTCACGCGAGGAGGTTTCCCAGCTGATCGAGAGGATAAAGAAGACCGATGCCACCAACAGGGCGAAAATCCGCCAGTACGAAAAGGAACTCGGTACGCTCAGAAGCATAATGAGAAGCTATATCGTGCAGATAGATTCACTCAACACATTGAACCAGAAGCTGACAGCTGATGCGGCGGCAGCACGCCGGGAGGCGGCGGAGAGCAGACGCCAGTCTGAGCAGCTCAGCAAGACAGTCGAGAGCCTGTCCGACCAGGTGGCTATCGGGGCCCAGATGAAGGGACGCGGTATAACCCTTGTCGGGTACAACAGTTCCAACAAGGTCACGGACCGCAGCAGCAGGGTGGTGAGGCTGATGACCTCGCTGAGCCTTGTAGAGAACGAGTTGGCTCCGAAAGGTCCTGTACGTGTATATATCAGGGTGAAGGGACCGGACGGGATACTGCTTACCAATGAGGAGCAGCGCACTTTCCAGTTCAATGGTGAGCCGCTTATCAGTTCGGCTTCTCGTGAGGTTGACTATCAGGGCAAGGAAGTGGAGATGAGTATCTATCTCAATGACATCCCTGAGTTTGTGCGTGGTATCTATACCGTCGAGGTATATACGGAAAATTCCATGCTCGGGTCAGCTGAACTGATGCTCAGATAAGGTGGTATATATACATATTCCATTTTGCGGGAGTTTTTGCACCTACTGCGATTTCTATTCGGAGATTGCGGTAGGTGATTGTTTTGATTCCTATGCCGACGCTTTGTGCATGGAGATGGAAGCCCGCAGGGATGAGTTCCCGTATCATGGCGAGACTCTTTATGTCGGTGGCGGCACTCCGTCCGTCTTGCCGCCCGAAGTGTTTTCCAAGGTAGCCCATGCGGCTGTCCGGCTGTCTGGATATCAGGATTTTTTGTGTTCCGGAGCTGGCGGCCCGCCCTTCAGGGAATTTACTGTGGAGGTAAATCCGGAGGATATCGTCATGAAGGGGCGCGGGTTCGTCGAGGCTCTTGGAAGGGCGGGGGTGAACAGGATAAGCATGGGGGTGCAGTCATTTGACGACGGGATTCTCAGGTGGATGAACCGGAGACATGACGGGGCCGGGGCGGAAAATGCCCTCCGGATTATCAGGGAGGCCGGGGTCACGAACATTTCCATCGATCTTATCTTCGGCATATCACATCTTGACAGCGGGCTGTGGAGAAGGACTGTGGAGAAGGCTGCCGGTCTCGGGGTGCAGCACATATCCGCATACCAGCTTTCCGTGGAGCCGGGCAGTGCTCTGGCCGGAATGGTCAGGACGGGAAAATACGCCGAGGCTCCGGAGTCATTGTGCAGGGAACAGTATGATATCCTCTGTTCGGTGCTCGGTTCCGCGGGGTACCATCACTATGAGATTTCCAATTTCGCGCTACCGGGCTTTGAGGCCGTACATAACAGCGCCTACTGGCGTCATGTGCCGTATGCAGGATTGGGCCCGGGGGCACATTCGCTCAGGATTACGGACGTGGCTTCTTCCGGAGAGGGAGTACCGGAGCCTGTATATGTACGCAGCTGGAACAGTCCGGACCTGCGGTGCTATATGACGAGGTATTCCGGAGACGGCGGCAATGCTGCCTGTCCTGTTTCCGGCAGCGAGACTCTTTCTTCGGCTCAGGTGGCCATTGAGAGGATAATGCTGGGACTCCGTACCGACAGGGGAGTAGATGAAAAGTTCCTGGCCCGACATGCCGACAGGGCAAGGATGGAGACCATGCTTGACCGTGGATTCCTTGTCAGGTCTTCCGAGCCTGGCTTCCTTCGCATTCCGGAATCCTGTTTTTTCATTTCGGACAGCATCATATCCGATATCATCTGAAAGGTCTGGCGACCCCTTCCTTCCCCCTCGCCGGGGGACCTGTCGCAAGAGCCTGCTCCTTATTTTAGGGATGTTTTTGCGGATAGTCAAAAAAAACTACAGAAAAAGTGAAATAAAATTTGCAGAATAAAAAATGTTTTCTACCTTTGCAATCCCAATTTGAAAAACGGGAGCATAGCTCAGTTGGTTCAGAGCGTCTGCCTTACAAGCAGAGGGTCGGGGGTTCGACTCCCTCTGCTCCCACCATCCGAAAGGGTTAATTAAAAAGCAGTTACAGAAATGTAACTGCTTTTTTTGTGTCTTGTATTATACCGGAAATACGGTATAATTGGGATCACCAGTAAAAGGTTCAGGTGCGGGACCGTGGTATCGGTAGGATGATTTCAGAATGCCGCAAGGCAGGTTTGCCTGAACCGGAACATAAAACGGAACGTGAAGACAGATACTGTTCCCGGACGAATAAAAAATGGGGCTGTGTCAAAATGAATGTTTTGATGCAGCCCCATAAGGTGTGTAAGAATTAGCAAAATGCAAGGCATTGAGGATGAGGGCGACAGGAGTTTACTGTTGTAAATGACTTAGCCCGAATTCCGATAATAACGCAGCAGTTTGCAATTATGGCACACCGTCTAACAGACAAATTGATATGTTTGCAAAACTATGAGGTCAGAAGGCTTTGCGGTAAAGCGCCTCGATATCTTCTACTGAGGCAGGTCTTGGATTGCCGCCTGTACAGACATCGTTGAATGCGTCTATGGCCAGGATATGGAGGTCTTCTTCTCTGACACCTATTTCGTGGAGCTTCTGCGGGATGCCGATGCTGAGAGAGAGACGGCGCACAGCATCAACCGCGGCCTTTACGCCTTCTTCTTCCGTCATGCCTTCAGTGTCCGCTCCCATGGCTTTGGCGATGTTGATGTATTTCGGGGCGGCTGGCGACTGGGCATTGTATTCCATCACATACGGCAGCAGAAGGGCGTTGGCTACCCCGTGCGGAGTGTCGTAGTGTGCCCCGAGCGGGTGTGCCATCGAATGTACTATGCCTAGTCCGACATTGCTGAATCCCATTCCTGCGATGTACTGCGCCTGAGACATCGCTTCTCGCGCTGCAGGGTCGTTGCCGTCGTCCACTGCGGCTTTCAGGTTTCCGGCAATCATCTCTATGGCCTTGAGCTCCATCATATCGGACATTACCCAGGCGCCCGGGGTGATGTAGCTTTCGATTGCATGGGTCAGGGCGTCCATCCCTGTTGCCGCAGTGAGGCCCTTCGGCATCGAATACATCAGCTCAGGGTCCACGATTGCCACGCACGGGATGTCATTCGGGTCTACGCAGACCATTTTCTTTTTCGCCTTCTCGTCGATAATCACGTAGTTGATAGTGACTTCCGCACCTGTTCCGGCCGTCGTCGGCAGCGCAAATGTCGGGACGGCCTTGTGGCGGGTGGCTGCGGTGCCTTCGAGAGAGCGTACATCAGCGAATTCAGGGTTGTTCACCACGATGCCGATTCCTTTTGCAGTATCGATTGCCGACCCTCCTCCGAGTGCCACGATAAAATCGGCTCCGGATGCCTTGTAGGCCTCCACGCCGTGCTGGACATTGGCTATTGTCGGGTTGGCTTTCACATCCGTGTATATTTCATACGGGATATTGTTCCTGTCGAATACATCGATAACCTTGTCTGCAACATGGAAGCGCACCAGATCCTTGTCTGTCACGAAAAAAGCTTTCCTGAACCCCCTGCGTCCGGCCTCTGTAGCAATGCTTTCACGGCATCCTGCCCCGAAGTAGGAGGTCTCGTTCAAAATCATTCTGTACATAGTCGTCAGTGTTATTAAAGATGTTTAAAATTAATGAAGGCAATTTATGGAAAATATTCCAGCCTGCAAAGACCTGTATGTGAGAAAATTTCGTAAATTTGACACCGAAGGTCAACGTGGCAGCGGCCATGCCGTGCAGTCTTGTTGTGCATTTGTTTTATAATTTGTATTTTAACCGTTGTATCTTATTGAGTTATGAAATCATTCCCATTCAAGGTCGCAGCCGTTTCAATATTTATAGCCCATGCCGTCACAGCCGTACAGGGACAGGAGCCGTTTTTCCCCTCTAAGGCTGGAACAGTTCTCCAGTATGAGGACAGGGATGCTTCAGGGAAACTGCTCTCGTTCACAAAAGACTCTCTGGCAACATTCTCCGGGAATTTTGCAAAAGGTTATGCCACAATGGTTTCGACAGAATCAAACCAGGCTGACAAGACCGTTGCATCGACCGGGATACAGTTCAGGTTCGTTGACGGGGAGGTTATAGCCGACATAACGGCCACTATGGAGGAATCGTTGAAGGAAATGGTGGCGCAGTCCCTTGCCGCCAGCGGTGCGTCAGATGAGGATATGAAGGAGATGGGGACGGTACTTGACCAGACTTCCGTTTCCGGAGAGTGTCGCGGGATTCCTGCTGACATTTCCGAAGGGATGGAACTGCCGGAGTATTCCGCCGAAGTCAAACTGATGTTCGTCAAGGTGAAGGTGAGCTGTAAGGACAGGAGGGTCTCCGGTCGCGAGACAGTCACTGTTCCGGCGGGGACTTTCGACTGCTTTGTCGTTGAGGAGCAGATGACTGTCAAGTCAATGTTCATGAGCGAGAAAAGCTCGATGAAAACCTGGTATGCACGCTGTATAGGTGTCGTAAAAGAAGAAACGTGGGACAAGAAGAAGCTTGTCAGCGTCAGCGAACTTACCGCAATCAGGGGAGGGGAATGACGGCGGATGATGCATAAGAGGACGAGTCTAAAACAGGCTGGTCCTTTTTCTGTATTCCTTGGGTGACATGTCCGTGACTCTTTTGAAGTACTTCCCGAAGACAGACTGGGACGGGAAGTTCAACTCGTTGCTGATCTGCTGTATATCCATATTTGTCGAACTGAGCAGGGACTTGGCTTCTGTGACGACGTATTCCCCGATGTACTCAAGGGCTGTATGTCCCGTCAGGTCCTTGACTATCATTGACAGGTACTTCGGGGTGATGCAGAGCATCCCGGCATAGAATGTCACCAGTCTCTCCTTCTTGTGGTGAAGATGAAGCAGGTCGAGGAAACGGGAGAATATCTCTTCCTGCCTTGACCTTCTTTGGGGCCTTGCCTCCAGATGCCTGTTGCAGAAATACCCGTAGAACATGGCCAGTGTAAGGTGCTTTGCGGCTTTTTCCTTGTATTTCAGACGCTCAGACTTCATTATGTTCAGGAGCATTTCATAATACGAGTTGAACACACTCCGGATACTGTCCGTGTATATGACCGGGTTACGGTACACCGACCCCCTCAGAGGATGTATTCCGCCTATGTCCTGTATCATGCCGTCAAGGAACCGCTGCGACATCACCACAGCCCTGACAGCCACGTCAGGGGAAGAGGCGACAGGCTCGCAAATCTGGTCTTTCATTATTATCAATATGCATGGCGCCTCCATAAAGAACTCCCTCATGTTGATCCTTATGCTTGCGCTGCCGGCGTCATAGAATATGGCAGATGTCATGTCGCATTTGAACGGCCCTTCCGGAAAAGACGCTTCCGGATTGCCGGCATCCCTTTCAATCAGCAGCAGGTCTGTCCCTATCCTGTGGTCTTCGGGGGTGACGGATCTGATCCGCTCCCTCCATCTGAGATATGACAATTTCCTTTTCATACAGTCTGCAATATACGAAAAATACCATTCTTGCCATCTGCGGTATGCTGATTTGGATCATTTTGTGGAAATATATACCAATCGCAGGGAGAATTGTAAAAATTCCGATGCCGATTATCCTCCACCTTTGCACCGTAAACAAAAGGAGATACCGAATGAAAAAGTACAGACTCAAGACAGGCAAAGTCGAAGACAAAGTAGTCAATGCCTACAAGAAAATCGAAGACGGTGCAGTCAAAGGATATCAGGCTGTCGAGGACGCAGTGACAGGAGCATACGGGAAGATAGAAGAAAAGTTCGTGAAAGCCTTTCTTGAAGAAGTCCCTGAAAATGAGGATACTTCCAAGTCATGACTGTACAGGCCTGCTGGGAAAGCGGTGGCTTTTACATGGATACAGGCACCCGGACTGAATGTGCCAATAAATTCAATACTCTATGAAATTCAAGGTATTACTGACGACATTGCTTCTTCTGCCGGCGTTCCATGCCCCGGCGGAGGAAACATTCTCACTCGTCGGTTCTCCCTGTGCAGCGGATACTGCACAGGTCATTTCAAGACGGGAGCAGAAACTCAAGATCTCCGGAGGCCCGTCTGCCGCTTTCATTTCGTCAAATTTCGTCCATTCCCCTATGGACGGAGGGCGCAGTATTGAAACACGGCCTCGGTAGGGGGACATCGGGATTTGTCGTGCAGTTCGCAGAAGCATTCTGAGTGCAGATGAATTCCCTTTGGAGTGTATCCCCTGGCGAGGCCGTAGCCTGTCAAATGACGGCAGTACGGGACCGTCTATTTTCCGAGTTTGTCGTACTCTTCGTCAGATACGGGCTCGAGCCATTCGTTTGAGGTGTCCTTTCCGGGAACCTCGAAGGCCAGATGTGCAAACCAGCTGTCAGCAGCCGCACCGTGCCAGTGCTTTACATTGGCAGGTATGTGGATAACGTCTCCAGGGAGCATCTGTACGGCAGGTTTGCCTTCTTCCTGATACCAGCCTTTGCCGGCAACGCAGACCAGCATCTGTCCGCCGCCTTCGGATGCATGGTGGATATGCCAGTTGTTCCGGCAGCGTGGCTCGAAAGTGACATTGGAGAAAGGAACCTGCTCTTCTGATATGCGTGCGAGATAGCTGTTCCCGATGAAATATTTTGCAAAGGCCGTGTTGGGTTCACCTATCGGGAATATCATTTCACGCTGGAACGCTGCTTTGCCGTTGTCATCGGCCTGGTCTTCTGCCCAGACATCCTTTGCAAGACGGAAGGCTCCCCATGCGTTTGGCCATCCAGCATAGAAGGCTATATGTGTCAGCATTGCGGAGATTTCCTCACGTGTGACCCCGTTGCTTTTTGCGAACTGGAGGTGATGTGTGAGGGATGAGTCTATTATGCCTTTGCCGACGAGTGTGGCTATTGTGACCATGCTGCGGTCATGCGGGGAAAGTCCCGGGCTGTTCCATACTTCTCCGAAAAGGATGTCATCATTCAGTGCGGCAAATCCGGGTGCGAATTCCCCCAGTTGCACGCGCCCTGCTGTCTGTGTGATTTTTTCTTGTGACATGGCGTAAGGAATGTTGAATGTTAATACGATAAGACCCGTGGCCAGGGTCATGATTGTTGTTTTGTACAGTCTCATTTTCATGTGTTTTTCCGATGTGACAAAGTTATTTATGTTCGGAGCGAATCATGTACATGTATTACTGATAATATTAACAGATTTACAGATATGGGGATTTGGCCTGGCGGCCATTTATTACGCACGCCTTGGCAGGCTCGGCTTCTGCGATATTTGGCCTGACGGCCATTTATTACGCCACGCCTTGGCAGGCCTGGCTTCTGCGTATATTTGGCCTGACGGCCATTTATACTGTTCACGCCTCGGCAATGCAGGCCTGACGGCCTTTCAGACAGGTCCAAGCCGCTACTTCCATGAGACCTGCGGTCTCCTGTCGCTGCGGCTTGGACCTGTCTGATGCTTTCGCATTTGCATTGCTCTCGGCTTCTGCGTATATTTGCACCGTCAAACCAGTGGCAGGCTCCGGGCTGTCCGACTTTCAGAAAATATGGACTTTATAATTGACTTCATCCTTCATATCGACAAATACATGGTGGACATTGTCCAGCAGTACCACATGTGGACGTATGCCATACTGTTCCTCATAATATTCTGTGAGACAGGACTTGTGTTTACCCCGTTCCTTCCTGGGGACTCTCTTCTTTTCGTTGCAGGGGCAATTTCCGCCCTGCCGGGCTCGCCTCTTGATGTGCACCTCCTGGTGCTTATAGTGTTCGTTGCGGCGTTCCTCGGGGACTCCTGCAACTATATGATAGGACATTTCTTCGGCCGTAAGCTTTTCAGCAATCCAGATTCCAGGATATTCCGGAAAAGTTATCTGGACAAGACGCACGAGTTCTACCGCAAGTATGGCGGCAAGACGATTGTGATAGCCCGTTTCGTACCGATAGTCAGGACTTTCGCTCCGTTTGTCGCGGGTATGGGCAAGATGCATTACAAATATTTCATCACTTACAATGCAGTGGGAGGCGCAGCGTGGGTGATGTTTTTCTGCTACATAGGATATTTCTTCGGTGACCTTCCTTTTGTACAGGAGAACCTGAAAGTCCTGGTGGTTGCTATCATATTCATTTCAGTGCTGCCTGCTGCCCTTGAGGCATTGAGGGTAAGGCTAAAAAGCCGGAGGGCCGCCCGCCAATGACAGTTCACTGTGGATTTTCAAAATCCTGTCAGCATATAAACAGAAAATCCTCCAACTCGATTTCATCAGAAATCAAATCGGAGGATTCTCTGTAAATGGTCGGCAATTAAAGTGCTGCCCAATCTTTTTCCAGAACAGAAACACCGGGGTGGGGAATGTACTTTCGCTTCCTGTGCTGTGTAAACCAGAGCAATAAAAAAAAGAAGTCGCACACTGGTTTACATCCTATGTAAAACTATGTCTGGTTAAACTTGAATCTTCAAAAATCTGTTGTAAAAATAGCAATTTCCTTTGACAAAGTTCTGTATCTGAAAAATATATCGTACCATAATGGATAAAATAACAGCATGAGAGCCTGTTATCTGAACAGTTCAGAATGAGTGCCCAACCTTACCAGCTTGATGATTTTTCTGTTTCGTCAGCCAAATCAGCAAGGTATCATTCTCTATATGACACTCCAGATGACCGCTATATTCTCCAATTAGCATGTGCGCTTTGTAGTGCTTTGGAAGGTTTTCCCCTCTTGCCAATATACCAACGACCTCATATAACTTTTCCAATGTTCCGGGCTTATGCCTGTACTTCTTCAAATCCTTCTTGAATTTGCCCGAAGCTACTACAACTTTCATTCAAGAGATTTTAAAAAAGATTCAAAACTTGACGTATCCACCTTTGTAAGGTTCTTGCCTTCCCTGGCTTCTTTCATTGCCGCCAAAGTTTCCTCATTGGGTTCTCTGTAAACTGCGTCCAAAAGAACACTCTCCACATAATTGTTGAGACTCCTGTTCTCTTTCCTTGCCTCTATCTTCAGCCTTTCAAGCAGGTCCTTTCTGAGCCTGAAAGCCGTCTGTTTCCTGTCTAATGCTATTGTATCCATATTTCTGTCATATTTAATATTACAAATATATAACATTTATAACAAATAAAAATTTGACCTGTCTGAATACAAAAGTTGTATCCACTTCTCCTGTATAAATCCATTCAAAGTGAATACATCTGCATCTGTGTATTAGTCCTCATGGCAAGCATTATTGCCTCTCCCACCAGAGCAATGTCTGCAAGGAGATAATGCCTCTTGCCTTTGCCTGAAACTGTAGTCCCTGCAATCTCTGCTGTTTTCAGGAGTTTCCTGCGTATTTTACTGTCATTGAAATAAGTGACACTTCCAACACCAAAGGCTGTCCCTGAAGGGCTCAGATTGAAGATCAGTGGCCCTGCATCTATGTCAAAGCCTATAAGACAGCCCCTGTTGCTGTATTCCTTGAAACCAGCCACAGGAAATTTTTTCAGAAAAGTCTCCTTGAATCTGTCATATTGTTCTCTGGCAAAGTCTTCATCTATGAATGTCAGGTAATAACAGCTCAATGCTGAATATGAGCCTTTTACAGGAGGATTGAGCCATGCGTCTGAAAGGAATGCAGGAAGAAGGCCTGTCTTTTCATCAAGCCACTCTGATTTGGCCATATCCAGCCATCGTCTGACTGTTGAAGAGTACTTACCATTGTATATCCTCGAATAATTCTCCAAAGCAACTATGGCCACAAGCATATCTGGAATATATACATACTCTCCGGGGTAAGTTTCCAGATTGAGGTTTTCACTCTGCAATATCCTCCTGTCCATTGTCCTGCAGAGGGAATGGAGCAGGCTGTCATACTTCCTTTCCCCTCCAATATACTTGTATCCGCATATCATCCATGCAAGATGACTCAGGTAGGATATGTGGCTGTTGTCCCCTTCAAGACTTTCCAGAGGGTCTTCTCCCCACCTCTCCATATCATATTGCCTTATTTCAGGAGAAAGAACTATATTTATCAGACTGTCAATATATTCCACTGACTCCTCCCTTGTCTCAGGATAAAGGTTGGAGATGTTCACAAGTGCAGCCGAGAGCATTGAGCATGTATATAATGCCCACTCCCCCTGGAACTGCGGACCAATGGCAGAAGGCATCTCTTCCAGAAGTTTATCCGGAGTGGTGACCACCCTCTCTATAAGGTATGCCCTCCTTTCAAGGATGTCTTTCTTTTCACCCTCAAAAGTCCCATTTCTACTGCAGAAGCACCACGTCCAGACAGCCTTTATCAGGATGAGAGCCAATATGGCAGTCAGCACTGTAAACAGTTTGGGATGTCGGGTCTTGAAACTCATGATTCTTTCCTTAAATGGTTGTGTTCACTTATATGTAACAATATATGAAGAAGTGGATACATCTCTGCAACTGCTTGAAATTAAATTGCGTTTTTCCGGTTGGGATTAAGCCTCTGCGAGGCTTTTTCCCGGTCCCTGCGCCACGGGCGATCTTACATGGCGTACATGATGCGCCGGGCTCTGCCCGTCTTTATTTTGCCGTAACTTCCATTCCGTGAGCAAGCTCCCGTCATGTCAGCCACGGCAAAAAACGCCTGACCGGATGGTCAGGCGCATCATGTTTCATGTGATCCGGTTGGGATTCGAACCCAAGACCCACAGCTTAGAAGGCTGTTGCTCTATCCAGCTGAGCTACCGGACCGGACCTTTATCTTTGCTTTTTTTGCCATGGAAGCCAAAGTGGGTGCAAAGATAGTGTTTTTTGTCGTAACGGCAAGCGAAAAAGCGATATTAGCCTCGTTTTTTCTTGATGATGTTCGTCGCCACTTCTATACCTATCACCAGCAGGAGGCCTGCGAGGGCGAACACTATTGCTCCTCCGACGTGAGGGTCGATCTGCCCTGCGTACATCTCCACGACAGCATCGGTGCCGGCTGTGTCCATGAGGGCGGCAGCTTCAGGGAACTGGGAGGATACTATGTCAGGCATGTTGCTCCATGGCCAGACTTTCACCAGGGAGCCGATGATGAAGCCCGCAAGGACAAGGAGCGTCGGCCGGTGGTAGTTGTCCAGAAGCCAGTGAAGGAACTTCGAGAAAGCGATGATGCCTGCTATTGCGCCCAGAGCGAATACCAGCACCGTCACGAAATCCATGAGTTCACCTTTCCCGGAGACAATGTCGGCGATGATTCCCATCATGTATTCATATTTGCCAAGTATCAGCAGGATGAAGCTTCCGGATATTCCAGGGAGAATCATGGCGCAGATGGCTATCGCGCCGCTGATGCAGATGAACCACAGCCCGTCCGGCGTCTCTGTAGGGGAGAGTGTGCAGATCACCACCCCGAGCACAATCCCGAATGCAAGAAGCACGAAATCCTTGAGTTTCCATCCGCTTATTCCCTTGAGAATGAATATGGACGACGCGACGATCAGTCCGAAGAAGAATGCCCATGTCTGTATCGGGTGGAAATTTAGAAGGTACTGCATCAGTTTTGCCAGGGACAGTATGCTTATCAGTATGCCGGCAATGAGGGAGAACAGGAAATTCCCGTTGATGTGTTTCCAGAACTGCCTGAATTTCCCGGTGAAGAGGAGCTTGACAGCCTCCATGTTGATGGAGCTTATAGAGCCTACGAGGTTGTCGTATATGCCTGTCATGAATGCGATGGTGCCTCCAGATACCCCAGGTATGACGTCCGCGGCACCCATGCAAATGCCTTTTACGGTGACCATCAAATAGTTAAGAATGCTTTTCATTTTCTGTAAATATGATTGCTGAATTATATCCTTATGCTTTCCAGAAGTTTTGCCATGCTCCTGAACATCTCGGTGCTCGATGCTTCCCCCTGTCCGGGAGGTGTCACGGCGATGTCGAAAGGGGAGTCCCCGGAGCTGGTGCAGCCTGTCTTGAACCTTGCCTTTACAGCCCTGGCGATGAATATTACAGGGTAGTCATCCCTTGCTGTAAGGTCCATATACAGGTCACATTGCCGGCCGAGCCGCGAAGACAGCACCTCGTTCTTCAGCCTTCCGTACCAGTTCAGGTCCTTGCGCAGGAACGTGGACTCCTCGGGAGTCACCGGGCCTTCCTTCCTCTTGCGCGGGCTCCTTGTATCTATGAACAATATCTCCGGCTGCACCCCCGCCTTGCGGAAAAACGCCCGCATTTCAGCGATACACTTCTCCGCTCCGCTGTCCTGGCTGTCCATCAGTACGGTGGCACTGTGTATCCCGGACAGGGGTATCATCCCTGTCTGAAGCCTGGACGAATGTTTTTTCAGGCCCTTCTTCCGGAAAAATCCTGTGAACAGTGGAACCATATGCCTATCTGGAGTTTGCCGCTATCAGCTCCCTGATTTCCTTCTTTGCTGCTTTCCAGCGCGGTATGTCAATCTTGGTGCCGATTACCTCCACTACTTTTGCGGCGATTATCGACCCTACCTCCCCGCATACCTTAAGCGGCATGCCGAGGGAATGTGCGTACAGGAAGCCTGCCGCGTATGTGTCGCCTGCTCCTGTGGCGTCCACGGTGTCAGCCGGCCAGGCCTCTATATAGTGGTATTCATCCCCCTGTTTCAGCATGGAACCGTCTTTCCCTATCTTCACCACTGCTATTTTGCAGTGCCGTGCAAGTTCGTCCAGTGCCTCCCTCGGTTCGAGACGGGTGAACGACTTTGCCTCGCTCTCGTTGGCGAATACTATGTCCACGTACTTGTCCACGATGTCATGCAGGAAAGCCTCGTTGGACTCCACGACATTGTACGAAGCCATGTCCATGGATATAATGCATCCTGCCGCCTTGGCCATCTCCACGGCCTTGCGTATAAGGTTCTGGTTCTGGACCAGGTAGCCTTCTATATGGAAATAGTCGTATCCCTGGAAATATTCCTGTCTCAGATCTTCCGGTCCCATTTCAAGCGCTGCTCCCAGATATACGGCGAATGTCCGCTCGGCATTTGGGGCTGTGATGAAGACCATCGCCCTTCCTGAGGAATTCACTCCTTTGAGCAGGGTGGACCTGATGCCGTACTGCTCCTGGTCGCTTTTGAAAAGGTGGCCAAGCTCGTCGTCCCCGACTTTGCCTATGAACCCTGACTTCATCCCGAAAATTGCGGTCCCGGTGATGGTGTTGGCCGCAGACCCGCCGGCCACATATTGCACGCCCATCGGCTTGAGTGTCTGCCAGATCTTGTCTCCGGTCTCCATGTCCACGTGCTGCATGCTCCCTTTAGGAAGATGGAACTGCTTGAGGAAAGTGTCGTCGGGAAGCACTGCCAGGATGTCTGTCAGGGCGTTGCCCATACCCAGTATTGATTTCATCTCAGGAAAAATTTGTACAAACTACAAAGATAGTGAAAAAATAGTAAATTTGCAGACTGTACCGTTTTGCGGGGAAAAATCGGAAAGATGGGCGGCAGTTATTCGAAAACGTTAAAATATATCATTTCTTTGGGGGTGGCCCTGGTGCTGCTGTGGTTCTCGTTCCGCGGTGTCAAGTGGGACGACTTCATATCCGGTCTCCGCTCGTGCAGGTGGGGATATATCCTGCTTTCGATGGCGGCCGGCATCCTTGCCTTTTATGTCAGGGGGCTCAGGTGGCGCGGACTTCTGCTCCCGATAGACCCTTCGATAAAAAGGACCACGACATTCAATGCGGTGAATATAGGTTATATAGCCAATTTCGTCTTCCCGCGCATCGGGGAGTTCGTGCGCTGCGGTGTGATTACGGGGAATTCCGCCCAGGACTCCGATGGAAAGAAGCTTGCCTCTTATGACAAGGTGCTGGGGACTGTGGTGCTCGAGCGCAGCTGGGATATGGTCACCATGATGATTTTCATGGTCTGTCTCCTTGTCTTCCGCTGGGACAAGTTCGGGGGCTTCTTCTCGGAGAAGATGTGGATACCTCTGCAGAAGTCCATTCCTTTCAGTGTCTGGTGGCTGGGCCTTTCCGCGCTTGTAATAGTCTTTCTTCTTGTACTGCTCATAATCCGCTACAGGAGGAACAACGCATTCTGCAGTAAGCTCTTTTCTGTCTGCAGAGGACTGCTTATGGGCATAGGGAGCTGTCTGAGGATGCCCCGGAAATGGCTGTTCTTTGCCTATACCCTTATAATATGGGCCATGTACTGGCTGATGAGTTCTGCCACGATGTGGGCTCTCCCCGACCTGGATTCCCTCAATGTGGTCGATGCCTTGTTCCTTATGCTTGCCGGCAGTCTCGGGTGGCTCGTCCCTGTCCCTGGAGGATTCGGCGCCTTCCATTTCATAGTGTCCCTTGCTCTGGAGACCATCTACGGGATACCGTTCGGACTGGGGATTGTTTTTGCTACTCTCTCCCATGAGTCCCAGGCCATTACAATGGCTGTCTGCGGTGGAGGCTCTTATCTTTACGAGGCACTCAGAACGAGCAGAAGAACGTCACAAGGACAGGAACACTGAAGTCTGTCACCACCCCGCTCACGATTGCGGCAGGGAGCATCCTGTCCCCTGTGTATCTGGTGATTACCGGAAGACATACATCGATTGCCGTGACACCGGCCGATGCTATGGGGGCGAACGGCCCCAGCCATTTGTTCAGAGCTGGTGTGCTTACAAGTGTGAATATTTCCCTGAAGACATTTGTCAGGAGCGCCACGGTCCCGAGCTCGGCTGCCATCTGCGCCCCGAGCGACACTTCCTTGTACTGTGATATGAGCACCGAGGACAGGGAGTAGTATCCCATCCCGCTGCCTACCGCGAGACAGTCTGTAAGGCTCCATCTTGAGATGACAAGGCTCACGGCGGCAGAGAGGACAAGGGTGCCTGCTATGGTCGCGAGCGGAAGGAGGAGTATCTTAGGCCTTACGCTCTTGACAATGGATTTCATTTCAGGATTGCACCCCATGCTTATGCCCACAAGGAACATCAGCACATACAATATATAGACAGGGGCCTCATCCCGGAATTTCCCCATGCTTTCCATGTCTACGACCCCGGACCACCCCGCGAGGCATCCCAGTGCGAAGATGGCTATTACAATGGCTGTACCTTTCATCTGCCCTCCTTTTTCTTGAAGAAAAACCTGTAGACAAGCGATGCCGCGGCTATGCTGCCTGCGGCCCCTGCGACGGCGAGCAGGAGAGCCTGGAGCCCCAGTGTCGAGAAATTCCTCAGTATCTGTTCATTGGTCCCTATCTTGACTCCGAGGAAAAACAGCATCACGTAGATGGTCAGAGAAATGGCTTTCCCTATGTGTGAGAGCACCTTGACTCTGCGCAGGAGATATCCTGCCCCTACTCCGATGAACATTGTCATTATGATATAGAACATGGCCGTATGTGTTTTGTCCGGTGTTTCATTCCCTGCCGTCCGGACGGATTTCCGGGACAGGGGCGCAAAAATATCAATTTTTCTGCAACAAATCATCTCCCGGCCAGGTCTTACTATCGCAAATCCATGAAAAATAACATCAGGATGAATGTAGAATGAAACAGTATGATCATGAAAAAGAATATCGTTGCACTTACAGCACTTCTGGCCGCCTTGATGCTGGCCCCGTTTTCCGCGCATGCGCTTCCGGCGAAGAAACCCCAGCCAGGGAAAGTCTATGTCATAAAGGGTACTGTCCTCGAGCTTGCTACGGGCAGCCCGCTTGAGTTCGTGACCGTCGCACTGGCGGATACGGCAGGGCGCGTGACTTCCGGGGCCACGACGGACTCTACGGGTTCTTATATTATCCGCATACAGGACCGCGGTGTTTCCGCTATGGAGAACAGGCTGGTGTTTTCGCTGGTGGGATACAAGGAAAGGTCTTTCAGCTTCATGGAGCTGGAATCCTCTGCGGGGGACGGGCCTGCCGGAGAAGGGATGCCGTCATGCAAAGTGGAGGATGGTGTCATGGAGATAGGGCCTGTCGTCCTCGGGGAAGACGCGCAGGTGCTCGCGGGAGCAAAGGTATCAGGGAAGAGGCCGCTGATCGAGCACCAGTTCGACCGTCTGGTGCTGAACGTGTCGGAACTTGCCGTGGCACAGACCGGTGACGCCCTCGATGTGCTCAAGAGCTCGCCGGGTGTGACCGTGGACAACGAAGGCAATATCAAGCTCAACGGCTCCACTGTGGCGGTGTGGATAGACGGCAGGCCGTCCAATATGTCCGGTTCTGACCTGGAGGCGTACCTGAAGGGCAGCGACGGCTCTTCCATCGAGAAGGTCGAGCTGATTTCCAATCCTTCGTCCAAATATGACGCGGAAGGCAGCGGCGGAATCATCAATATCAAGACCCGGAAGGCTTTCATGAAAGGGCTGAGCGGCTCTCTCGGGACAAGGCTCGGCATGAGGTACGCTCCAGGACTGATGGACAACACCAGCCTGACGGCTGGTATGATGTACCGTACTGACAAGACCAACACGTTCTTCCACTATACTCCTGTCCACAGCGGATTCGAATTCGGCGCGGACCAGATGAAGCTGTACGGAGAGGATGTCCCGATGAGGGAGGAGAGTGTCACGTCAAGCGCCAACAGGTATTTCAGCCACAATGTCCGCCTGGGGAATGACTGGTACATATCCGGCAAGGATATCCTTGGAGTGATATTCAGGTTCTCGGCCTCGGATACCCGGGGCTTCAGCCCTGAGCCGTATTCCATCAGCAGCTTTTACGGTGCCGGGACAGCAGGGGAGAAGCTGTACAGCACCATGACAGGGGAGGACACCAACAGGCAGAACAGCTCCTCCTGGTCCCTTAATCTCAACTATACCAGGACTTTCGATGAGTCGAAAAACCAGGAGCTGACTCTCAATGCCGACTGGTACAGGAGCGGAAACGTCAACGACCGCAGCCAGCGCAACATGTACAGTTTCATATCCGATGAGGCATCTGCTGCAGGGGTGCAGGACTACGGGTTCGACGACAGGACCAGGAATATCCTCGACCTCTATTCCTTCAAGGCGGACTACTCACAGTCGCTCTTTTCCCAGACAGGCCGCCTCGAGGCCGGGGCCAAGGCCGCCTATTCATCGACCAGGAACTGGTACAGCCGGTACGAGTATGATTTCGGTGCACAGGCCCGGGGGCCGCAGTCGGAGCGCAATGACTTCACATACGGTGAGCAGGTGTATGCCGGATATGTGAACCTCGCCAAGAAGTTTTCCGACAAATGGAATGCCCAGGCAGGTGTGCGTGGGGAATACACCGTGCAGGACGGTGACTGGCTGATGACTTCCGACCAGACGCGCAGGAGTCACAAGGATTATTTCGACTTTTTCCCGAGTGCATTTGTCAGCTATACCCCGTCGCAGAAAGCGGTGCTCACGGCCAGCTACTCCTACCGTATCAGCCGCCCGAAGTACTGGCAGCTCAACCCGTTCAAGGACTATGCGTCTGCCACTTCATATACTCAGGGCAACATCGAGCTCGAGCCTTCGTACAGCCACAATGCTTCTCTGACTGCCCTGCTGTTCGGCAGGCTTTCGCTCACGGGAGGATATAACCGTACGGCCAATTTCAATGACATCCAGACTCCTCTGCTGGACCAGTCCACAGGCGTGATGGGCCTGATATATTCAAATGCCGGAGTCCAGCAGATAGCATACGCGACAGCGTCGCTTTCGGAGCTTCCGCTGACAAAATGGTGGAACCTTACTGTGAACGCGACATACAGTTACAGCCGGTTCGACGCGTACAGGGAACTGGCGGAGAAATATTACGGACAGCCTTACAGCAGCTCCAGCCATTCCATGTATGCCTATGTGTCGACGACTTTCTTCCTCCCGAGGGATTTCAAATTCGGGATTGACGGATGGATTTCCACTCCGCAGGTGGCCGGATATTTCAATGTCAGGACAATAGGGATGCTGAACCTGAGCCTGATAAAGACCCTCTGGGACGGGAAAGGTACGCTTGCGCTCTATGTATATGACCTGCTGAATACCTGTGACTCAGACCTGGACATGTATACCGGTGACGTAAAGACATATTCCATACTCCAGTGCCAGAGCAACGGTGGTGTGACACTGGCTTTTACATGGCGGTTCGGCAACGGCGGGCAGCAGCGCCAGCGTAATGTCGGCACCCTGGACGAGGAAAGCCGTATGTGACGGTGCAGCCGTGCGGGGTTCTTACCTGAGGACAAGCTCTACGGGACAATGGTCGGACCCGAGGATCCCCGTGTGTATCGACGCGCTTTCTATCCTGTCTTTAAGCCCTTGGGATACAAGGAAATAGTCGATTCTCCAGCCCGCGTTCTTCTCTCTTGACCTGAACCTGTAGGACCACCATGAATATATGCCTTCGGCATCCGGATAGAAATACCGGAAAGTGTCGATGAACCCGCTTTCAAGAAGTGTGGAGAACTTTGCCCTTTCTTCGTCCGTGAAACCTGCATTCCTCCTGTTGGTCTTCGGGTTCTTCAGGTCGATTTCCTTGTGCGCGACATTCAGGTCTCCGCATACGATCACCGGCTTCTGCTTTTCCAGCCCCTTCAGATATGCCCTGAAATCGTCCTCCCATTTCATCCTGTAGTCCAGCCTTGCAAGCTCGTCCTGCGAATTGGGGGTATACACATCCACCAGATAGAATTCCGGCATTTCCATGGTGATTACCCGTCCCTCATGGTCATGCTCGTCTATCCCCATCCCGTATGTCACTCCTACCGGTTCATGCTTTGTGAATATCGCTGTCCCCGAATAGCCTTTCTTTTCCGCATAGTTCCAGAATGACCTGTAGCCTTCAAACTCCATATCCAGCTGCCCCGCCTGCATCTTTGTCTCCTGCAGGCAGAAGAAGTCCGCATCAAGTTTCCTGAAGGTTTCTTCGAAGCCTTTGGCGGCGCAGGCTCTAAGGCCGTTTACGTTCCATGATATAAATTTCATTTTTGTTTCTTTTTGTAATAATTTCGTTAAACTTCTCTCCTCATATCCTCACATACTCCAGTATGCTGCGGTATTCGTCGTTTGTTTGCCTTATTCTTCGCTTCGCTCAGAAACTGTCCACCCCCAGTCACTTCGTGACAGCCCCGGTGGGGCATGCGGCTTCGCTTCGCTGCGCCGGCACCTTCACTGCTTCGGCTTCCTCCCGGAAACCTCGCTGACGTTCCGGTGCGGCCCTGAAGGTCTGTCGACCTTCGTCTGTCCACCCCCAGTCACTTCGTGACAGCCCCGGTGGGGCATGCGGCTTCGCTTCGCTGCGCCGGCACCTTCACTGCTTCGGCTTCCTCCCGGAAGCCTCGCTGACGTTCCGGTGCGGCCCTGAAGGGCCTGCGTAGTGTAATCCTGGGTTGGCTGAAAGTTATTCTATGGACCATTCGGTACCGTCCTTGGTGTCCTTGATCTGGATGCCGAGTTCCTTCAGGGCTTCCCTGATGCGGTCGCTGGTCACCCAGTCCTTGGCCGCCTTTGCCGCCTTACGCTCCTCGAGCACCATACCCATGAGCCCGTCTATGATCTTTTCCGCCTTCCCTCCGGCGGCCTCCTCGTCCTTGAGTCCGAGAACACCGAAGACGATGTCGTCGAAAAGCCTCAGCATGGTGGAGAGGTCCTCTTTCCCGAGGGCGGCCTTCCTGTCCTTTGCCGAGTTTATAACCCTCACTGCATCAAAGATATGCGCTATGGCAACAGGTGTGTTGAGGTCATCGCACAAGGCATCATAGACAGCCGAGCATGTGGCCTGCACCTCGTCCGAAGCTCCGCTGAAGCTTTCAGGTGCCGTGTCAGTTATGAACTCCCCGTATGCAAGCTCCGGGGCCTTGTGGCCTTCCGTGCCGGCCGGTTCTGTCTCCACCCCTGCAGCGGATGCCATCTCCCGCAGGTCCTTTGCCGCCTGCATCACCCTCCTGAGCCCTTTCTCTGCGGCCTGCAGGGCCTCGTTGCTGAAATCAAGCGTGCTCCTGTAGTGCGCCTGCAGGATGAAGAACCTCACTGTCATCGGGCTGTAAGCCTGGGCAAGAAGCTCGTGCGACCCGCTGAAAAGCTCCTGCAGGGTGATGAAGTTCCCCAGTGACTTGCCCATCTTCTTGCCGTTGATGGTGATCATGTTGTTGTGCATCCAGTAGCGCACCCCTCCGTCCCCGCGGGATGCTGTGTTCTGCGCCAGCTCGCATTCATGGTGCGGGAACATCAGGTCCATCCCGCCGCCGTGGATGTCGAACTCCTTGCCCAGATACTTCTCGCTCATGGCGGAGCACTCCAGATGCCATCCCGGGAAACCCTCGCTCCACGGTGAAGGCCACTTCATTATATGCTCCGGAGAGGCCTTCTTCCACAGCGCGAAATCGAACGGCGCATGCTTGTCCCCCTGCCCGTCCAGCTCACGTGTGCCCTCCTTGGTCTCGTCGAGTGTCCTTCCGGAGAGTATCCCGTACCTGTGGTCACGGTCGTATTTCTGCACATCGAAATATACCGAGCCGTTGCTGATATATGCGTAGCCGGAGTCCAGAATCTTCTGTACCAGCTCTATCTGCTCTATTATGTGTCCCGAAGCCCTCGGCTCGATGGACGGCGGGGCCACGTTCAGCATCCTCATCGCTTCATGGTAGCGCAGAGTGTAGGTCTGCACCACTTCCATCGGCTCAAGCTGCTCCAGCCTGGCCTTCTTGGCTATCTTGTCCTCGCCCTCGTCCGCATCATGCTCCAAGTGCCCCACGTCAGTTATATTCCTGACATAGCGCACTTTATAGCCCAGGTGCCTGAGCAGTCTGACGAACACGTCGTATGTGATTCCCGGCCTGGCATGTCCCAGATGTGCATCCCCATATACCGTCGGGCCGCACACGTAAAGCCCCACATGGCCCTCCTGCAGCGGGACGAAAAGCTCCTTTTTCCTTGAAAGGGTGTTTGTTATATATAAATCTCTCATAATCCTGCGGAAAATATAAATCCTGCGAATATAGGAAAATTTACCGATTATCCGCACCGGTTCACCGGGAACATCCGGGATAATGGACAAGTCTTGTCCATAAAGGTGTCTGTGCCTTCGAAATCTCATATAAATTCCGTATCTTTGCACGATATGCAGTTTTAAACACGAACAATATGAAAGTCGGGATCATTATGGGCTCCACCAGCGACTACGAGGTGATGTCGGGCGCAGTGGACATGCTTTCTGAACTGGGGATTGAATTCGAGAAGCGCGTGGTCAGCGCACACCGTACCCCGGATCTCATGTATGAATATGCCAAGACGGCCAGGGACAGGGGGATATCCGTCATCATTGCAGGAGCGGGAGGCGCCGCCCATCTGCCTGGAATGGTGGCTGCGATGACCACTCTTCCGGTCATCGGTGTGCCGGTGAAATCCAGGGCCCTGAACGGCCTTGACTCCCTGCTTTCAATAGTTCAGATGCCCGGCGGGGTCCCTGTGGCTACAGTCGCCATCAACGGGGCGAAGAACGCGGCCCTTATCGCCGCATCCATCCTCGCCCTTCAGGACAGCGGGATTGCAGAAAGACTTGAGAAGTTCCGTAAAGACCAGACAGACAGTGTTCTGGAAGCCATGATATGATGATGGAAAAGAAACCTGTGATAGCCATTGTCGGCGGAGGTCAGCTCGGCCTTATGATTGCCCGCGAGGCTCATGACCTCGGGGCGGATGTCGCTGTCCTTGACCCTTCTCCCGATGCTCCGGCATTTGCGGCGGCGGACAGGCATGTGGTCGGGGCCTATGATGACATAGACGCACTGGAGAGGCTCTGCGAAGGCAGCGATGTGGTCACATACGAGTTTGAGAATGTCCCCGGGGAAGTCCTCCGTCACATAGACGGCAAATACAATATAAAGCAGGGTATCGCACCCCTGTACGATTCCCAGGACAGGTTGAGGGAAAAGGCCAATGCGCGAATCCACGGGCTCAGGACCCCTGATTTCATACCGGTGCCTGCCCTGGATTTCATGACTCCGGAAGATGGCACGGAGGCTTTCCACGGAAATCCTGAGTTCCCTGTCCCGATGACGGCACGTGATGCCGCTTCCCTGGACGGGAAGGAAAGGCGTTCCCAGTTGAAGCAGGCCGTAAAGTCCCTGGGAATGCCGTGCGTGCTGAAGACCAGGACTCTCGGATATGACGGCCACGGCCAGGCAGTGATCCGGGAAGACAGTGACATTGAAGAGGCAGCGGATCTCCTGAAGGTCCCGTGCATACTCGAGAAGTTCGTCGATTTCGATTATGAGGCAAGCGTGGTCATGGTCAGCGACGGGAAGAAGACTATCCATTTCCCGATAGGAATGAACATACATACCGACGGCATCCTGGATCTGAGCATAGTCCCTGCACCGGGATTGTCAGACAATCTCGTGGAGAACGGGACCGGTGCAAGGATTGCCGGCGCATGCGAGGCTTTCATGAAAAGCTGCGGATACAAGGGCATCCTTGCCATAGAACTTTTCATAAAGGGGGATGACTTCTATTTCAACGAGATGGCTCCGCGTCCGCACAACAGCGGTCATTACACGATAGAGGGCTGCAGCACGAACCAGTACCGGGAGCTCTGCCGTTTCCTTCTCGGGAAGCCGCTCGAGGAGCCCCGTCTGCTTGCACCCACAGTGATGAAGAACATTCTCGGCCAGGATCTGGATGCCGCAAAGGCCATTGTGGCCGAGTCACTTGAAGGGGCGGGCCCCGGCGTAAGCGTGTCGGATCCTGACGATGTGGACAACGCTTTCTGCGGGCAGGCAGGACCTGGTGTCTTTGTACATCTTTACGGCAAGTCCCAGTCCAGGCCGAAGAGGAAGATGGGACATATAACATTCACTCCCATGACGTTGGGAGAGTTCGACAGGCAATGGGCCGGAAGGTTTGTGTAGGACCTGCCCCACACATTGCCAATGACAGCAAGAGAAGAATAATTATTGTACCATATATATGAAAAACTACCGTGTTTTCGTAGAGAAATATCCAGAGTTCCAGGTCGAGGCCAGGAGCCTGAAAAACGAATTGAATGAGAATCTGCAGCTTTCCCTTAAAAGTCTCAGGCTGCTGAATGTCTATGACCTGTTCGGGTTCACTCCGGAACTGCTCGAAAAGAGCAGGTATTCGGTGTTCGGCGAGATAGTGACGGACAAGGTTTCGGATGAATGTGACCTCACCGGGACCAGGTATGTCGCCATAGAGTATCTGCCCGGCCAGTTCGACCAGAGGGCGGCTTCGGCTGTGGACTGTGTGAAACTTATCGAGCCTGACGCCGATGTGCATATCAAGAGTTCCAGACTGATCATCCTTGATCCGGATACCTCCGATGAAGATATGGAGAAAATAAGGCATTACTGCATAAACACGGTGGAGTCGCGCCAGAAGGACCTTTCTAAACTGACTGACACCGAGCAGGCTCCTGTGGCTCCGGTCCCTGTGCTTGAAGGCCTTGTGGAGTTGAAAGAGGAAGACCTTGCCCCGTATTGCAAGAAGATGGGTCTGGCCATGAATGCTGATGACCTGCGTGAGGTGGTGAATTATTTCAGGAAGGAGGGGCGTGACCCGTATGAGACTGAACTGAGGATACTTGACACCTACTGGAGCGACCATTGCCGCCATACTACTTTCACTACCGAGCTCGAGGAGATAGGAGTGGAGGATTCATTCATAAAGGAGGACATAGAAGGTACCCTGAACATGTACCTGAAGATGCGCAAGGAACTCGGCCGGGAGAACAAGGGGCTCAATCTCATGGACATGGCCACTATCGGAGCGCGGTATCTGAAGTCCAGGGGACTGCTTGACGACATGGAGGTCAGCGAGGAGAACAACGCCTGCAGCATCTATGTGGATGTGGACGTGGACGGCAAGGTGGAGAAATGGCTCCTGCAGTTCAAGAACGAGACACACAACCATCCTACTGAAATAGAGCCGTTCGGAGGAGCCGCTACATGTCTGGGCGGTGCCATCCGTGACCCTCTCTCCGGAAGGAGCTATGTATATCAGGCCATGAGGGTGACCGGCGCTGGTGACATCTATCAGAAAGTCTCAGACACCATGCCTGGCAAGCTTCCTCAGAAGGTCATAAGCCGCAAAGCTGCGGCAGGGTACTCCAGCTACGGCAACCAGATCGGGCTTGCCACTACCCATGTACGGGAGATCTATCATCCTGGCTATGTGGCCAAGAGGCTTGAGGTCGGGGCCGTGGTCGGGGCTGTGAAGGCGGAGAATGTGCGTAGGGAAAGCCCTGTTCCCGGTGATGTGGTCCTCCTTCTCGGAGGCCGTACGGGCCGCGACGGAATCGGAGGGGCCACAGGGTCATCCAAGGAGCATACTGAAGCCTCCCTCGAGACCTGCGGAAGTGAGGTGCAGAAAGGTAACGCTCCCGAGGAAAGGAAGCTGCAGAGGCTTTTCCGCCGTCCTGAGGTGACCAGGATAATAAAGAAGTCCAATGATTTCGGCGCGGGCGGAGTCAGCGTGGCCATCGGCGAGCTGACCGACGGGCTGGACATCTATCTGGACCGTGTGCCTGTGAAGTACAGCGGTCTGAATTCCACTGAGCTGGCTATCAGTGAGTCACAGGAGAGGATGGCTGTTGTAGTGGAGGCTAAGGACAGGGAAGAGTTCGAGAGATACTGCCACAGTGAAAACGTCGAGGTGACCCACGTGGCTGATGTCACTGACACCAGGAGGCTCCGCATGTACAACGGCGGGAAACTAGTGGTGGACATCTCCCGCGAATTTATAGACAGCGCCGGAGCAAAGCATTATGCAAAGGCAGTAGTGGGTGCCGTGGAGGAACGCGACCCGTTCGAGAAGGAAGTGAAAGGGGCCAGCCTGAAAGAGAAGATCTTCTCCGACCTTACGGAGTACAATGTCACTTCCCAGAAAGGCCTTATAGAAATGTTCGACTCCACCATCGGCCGCTCCACAGTGCTGATGCCGTTCGGGGGATGCCTGCAGACCACCGAGACACAGGTGTCCGTGCAGAAGCTCCCGGCAGACGGATATACCGACACAGCCAGCATCATGGCATTCGGGTACAATCCTTACATATCCACATGGAGCCCTTACCACGGTGCGGCGTATTCTGTGGTTGAGGCATGTGCCAAGGTGGTGGCCGCAGGTGCTTCATACGGGAAGATGAGGTTCTCCTACCAGGAATATTTCGAGAGGATGACACATGACCCGAAGTCATGGGGCAAACCGCTGGCAGCCCTCCTGGGAGCCATAAAGATGCAGGTCGGGCTCGGTCTCCCTTCCATCGGCGGGAAGGACTCGATGAGCGGCACGTTCGAGCATATCAATGTCCCTCCTATGCTCATGGCGTTCGGCATCACTACCGTGGATGCGAAGAAAGTGATTTCCCCTGAGCTCAAGTGGGAAGGCAACAGGCTTTATCTCATACGCCATACCCCTCATAAGAATCACATGCCGGATACGGAGCAGCTGAAGAGGAACTTCGACTATGTGACCGGGCAGATAGAAGCAGGGAACATAGTCTCCGGTTACGCCGTAGGATTCGGCGGAGTTGCGGAAGCCCTGTGCAAGATGTCATTCGGGAACGCATTCGGAATAGACGTCAAGGTGTCCGAGGCTGATCTCTTCAACTACGGCTATGGCTCCATCGTAGTCGAGTCCGAGAAGGAGCTTGACTATCCGGAGGCGGAATATCTCGGGACCGTGACTTCGGGAGAGGACGGGATGCTGCATATCAACGGTACTGCCCTCTCGATATTCGAGCTGATGGATGTGAACGGCGTGAAGTTCGCCCAGGTATATCCGGACTCATGCGAGCCGTCATTCAAGAAGACATATCCTTCCGGAATGGGCGGAGTCAAGCCGCTAAAGGTCAAGAAATCTGACCTAAGATACAAAGGAGAGCCTGTAGAGCATCCTGTGGCATATCTGCCTGTATTCCCAGGTACGAACTGCGACTATGATACAGCCAAGGCGTTCCGCAAGGCCGGGGCGGATGTCCGTTTCGGTGTCTTCCGCAACCTCACTCCGGAGGATGTGTTCAGCTCTATCGCCGAGATGAAGAAGAACATATCGGAGTGTCATATTCTTGCACTTTGCGGCGGGTTCTCTGCCGGGGATGAGCCTGACGGAAGCGGCAAGTTCATCGCGAATGTCCTTAACAACAGGGAAATAGCCGAGGAGATACACAGCCTCCTCGACCGCGGAGGCCTTATCCTGGGAATCTGCAACGGATTCCAGGCGCTGGTCAAGTCCGGCCTGCTCCCTTACGGACGCCTGGGCATGGTGACCAAGGATTCGCCTACGCTTTTCAGGAACGACATCAACCGCCATATCTCCCAGATGGTCACCACGAGGGTGGCCTCCACCAATTCCCCGTGGCTCTCGGGCTTCTCTGTCGGGGACCTGCACACCATAGCGGTAAGCCACGGGGAAGGGAAGTTCGTTGTTAACGAGGAGCTTGCCAAAGAGCTGTTCGCCAATGGGCAGGTGGCCTTCCAGTATGTGGATCCTGTGACTGAGGAGGTGACGATGGAGTCCCCTTACAACCCTAACGGTTCCTACTACGCCATCGAAGGTATCATCAGCCGCAACGGCCAGATACTTGGTAAGATGGGCCATACGGAAAGATATGAGGAAAACCTGTTCAAGAACATAGAGGAGGAGCTCAGCCAGCCTCTGTTCGCCAACGCAGTGAATTATTTCAGAGGGAAATGACCATGTCCGTCAGAGGATTGAACGAAGAATGCGGAGTCTTCGGCGTCTGGGGTGTACCGGATGCCGCCAGTCTTGTATATTACGGCCTGCACGCCCTCCAGCACAGGGGACAGGAAGGCTGCGGGATCGTGGCAGCCGCACCTGACGACTCCATGAAGCGGATAAAGGGAGAAGGGCTTGTGACCGAGGTGTTCAACGAGTCGAAGCTTGCATCCCTTCCTGGCAGCATGGCCATAGGCCATGTCCGCTATTCCACTACCGGCGGAGGAGGCATTGAGAATGTGCAACCTTTCCTGTTCAGGCATCATACGGGGGATTTCGCCCTGGCCCACAACGGGAATCTCGTGAATTACGCTCTCCTGCGCAAGTCCCTTGAGGACCGTGGAAGCCTTTTCCAGTCATCCTCGGACAGCGAGGTGCTCGCACACCTTATAAAGAAGGACAGTGCGGAGGCTGACAAGCCGAGGATATTCTCCATAGTCAATGCTCTCAATGCGGTGGAGGGTGCTTTTGCATTTCTGATCATGACTCCCAACCGCATTTATGCCTGCAGGGACAGGCACGGTCTCAGACCGCTGTCCATTGGCCGGCTCGGAGACGGGTACGTGGTCAGCAGCGAGACATGCGCCTTTCATGTCATCGGGGCTGAATTCATCCGCGACGTGGAGCCTGGGGAGATAGTGACCATAGACCGCCACGGCCTCCGGAGCAGGAAATATACAGATGACTGCCAGGACCGTATATGTGCCATGGAGTATATCTATTTCGCCCGTCCCGACAGCGATATAGAAAACCGCAATGTGCACGGTTTCAGGAAGGAGACCGGCCGTCTCCTGTTCCGGGAGGCCCCGGCTGACGCCGATATTGTGGTAGGTGTCCCGGATTCGAGCCTTAGTGCCGCGATGGGATACAGCGAGGCATCGGGACTTCCTTATGAGATGGGGCTGGTGAAGAACAGGTATATAGGAAGGACCTTCATCCAGCCGTCGCAGGAGTTGAGGGAGAAGGGTGTGAGGATGAAATTGTCGGCCGTGGTCACGATTGTCAGGGGCAAGAGGATAGTCCTGATAGACGATTCCGTGGTACGCGGAACCACTTCAAGGCGTATAGTACAGATACTGAGGGAGGCAGGGGCGAAGGAGGTGCATCTGCGCATAGCAAGCCCTCAGATAACGAGGCCTTGTTTCTATGGCGTTGACATTTCCACATACGAAGAGCTGATGTGTGCCCACAAGACTCTTGACGAGGTCAGGGAGACAATAGGGGTCGATTCGATAGCATTCCTGTCGGAGGATGCCCTGTACCGGGCGGCAGGAAGCAGCGGACTGTGTCTCGCGTGCTTCAACGGGAAATACCCTACGGAACTGTACCAGCCTATAGAAGAGGCCAATAAAGACGGTAAATTCTGACGATGATAACACTTGGGATAGATGTCGGAGGCAGCACCACCAAAATCATTGGTGTGGAGGACGGTGAGATCCGCGCACCGCAGTGCATCACTGCGGCTGACCCCGTGACCTCGCTGTTCGGAGCCTTGGGCAAGTACATATATGACAACGGGATAAGTCTCGGAGATATCGAACAGGTAATGCTTACCGGGGTCGGGAGCGCCTACATATCCAGCCCGCTTTACGGTCTGCCTACGGCCAGGGTGGACGAGTTCATGGCAAACGCTGCCGGGGCAGGTTTCCGGAGCGGCCTGGAAAAGATGGTGGTAATAAGCATGGGGACAGGGACGTCATTCATACGTGTGGAAGGCGGCAGTGTGACCCATCTCGGCGGACTTGCCATAGGAGGCGGCACCCTTCAGGGACTTTCCAGCCTGCTGCTTCATACTTCCGATATCAGGAAGGTGATTGACACGGCTATGAAGGGCAATGTGGCCAATGTCGATCTCCATATCGGGGACATCTGCAAGAACGACCTCCCGGGCCTTCCGATGGATGCCACGGCCTCCAACTTCGGCAAGGCAGACCTGACGTCCTCTCCTGAGGATGTGGCTGCGGGCATAGTGAACATGATATACCAGACGATAGGCAGTTCCGCCAATTTCATCGCGCAGAACACCGGAATAAAGGATTTCGTGGTGATAGGCAACATGTCGCTGCTCCCCCAGTGCGCCCCGCAGTTCGGGAGGATTGCCGGTCTGTACAGAATCAGGTTCCATTTTCCGGAACACAGGGAGTACAGGACGGCACTCGGGGCGGCTCTGAGCCACAGACCCGGCCCTGCCGTCGGTGAAAGTCAGTGGATATGGAGGCTATAGGTACTGGAAACGGATATAATGTATTAAAATTAAGATATTTGGATTATGGCAGTCAGTTACGAAAAAGCAGGTGTCAACCTTGAAGCGGGCTATGAGGTAGTCCGCCGGATCAAGAGTCATGTGGCATCTACTTCACGCCTCGGCGTGATGGGAAACATCGGGTCGTTCGGAGGAATGTTCGACCTTTCTGCACTCAACGTCAAGGAACCGGTCCTGGTGAGCGGGACGGACGGAGTGGGTACCAAGCTCAAGATAGCCTTTGCAATGGACAAGCACGACACCATAGGCATAGATGCCGTGGCGATGTGCGTGAACGACGTGCTCGCACAGGGGGCGGAACCGCTTTTCTTCCTTGATTACGTGGCTGTCGGACACAATGAGCCTGAAAAGATCGAGGCGATCGTCGCCGGTGTCGCCGAAGGTTGCCGCCAGGCAGGCTGTGCACTCGTCGGAGGCGAGACCGCAGAGATGCCGGGCATGTACCCGGACGGGGAGTATGACATAGCGGGATTCACCACCGGGGTGGTGGAGAAGTCTGCGCTTATAGACGGCTCGAAGGTGAAGTCAGGGGATGTCCTTGTGGGGATAGCGTCGTCAGGTATCCATTCCAATGGCTTCAGCCTTGTCCGCAAGATATTCTCTGACAACGGTCTCGACCTCCATGCATCTTATCCGGAACTTGACGGGCGGGTGCTCGGGGAGGTGGCCCTCACTCCTACGAGGATATATGTCAGACAGGTACTTGATGTCATACGCAACTGCGATGTCCACGGGGTGGCGCATATCACGGGCGGCGGGTTTGACGAGAACATCCCGCGTATTCTCCATGAAGGGCAGGGCATCGAGATAGAGGAAGGCACTTGGGAGATTCTCCCGATATTCCGCTTCCTGGAGAAGTACGGCAAGGTGTCCCACCGCGAGATGTTCAACATCTTCAACATGGGTATCGGCATGGTGCTCGCCATGGATGCCTCAGAGGCCGGAAAGGCTGTATCCATCCTTCAGTCGTACGGAGACAGGGCATCAGTCATAGGCCGTATCACAGACAGGCCGGGCGTGGTGATAAGATAAATGATGAACAGACAAAAAATTGACAGTAATATGAGAGCGTTGTTTTCTGTAAGCGACAAGACGGGAGTCGTCGAGTTCGCGACTGCCCTTGAATCTCTCGGATGGGAGATCATAGCGACTGGAGGGACAATGAAACTTCTCCAGGGGGCCGGGCTCAAGGTAGTGAATATAAGTGAAGTGACAGGTTTTCCTGAGATTTGTGACGGACGTGTGAAGACACTCCATCCCAAGGTGCACGGGGCCCTTCTGGGCAGAAGGGACCTTGAGAGCCACCGCAGGGAACTGAAGGAGAACGGCATAGAATATATTGACATGGTGTGCGTGAACCTCTATCCTTTCAGGCAGACCATATCCAAACCGGATGTAACCATGGAGGATGCCATCGAGAATATCGACATAGGAGGCCCTTCGATGCTCCGCAGTGCGGCCAAGAACTGGAAGGACGTGACGGTGGTATGCCAGCCGGAAGATTACGGGACAGTCATAGACGAAATCAGGGCCACAGGCAACACCACCCCAGAGACGCGTCTGAAACTTTCCGCCAAGGCATATACCCACACGGCGGAGTATGACATGATGATAGCCACATACATGCGCAAGCAGGCAGGCCTGAACGAGAAGCTCTTCCTCGAATACGACCTCAAGCAGTCCCTCAGGTACGGAGAAAACCCTCACCAGGAGGCCAGGTTCTATGCTTCTCTCGAGAAAGTGCCGTTCTCTCTTGCAACGGCGGAGCAGCTCAACGGGAAGGAGCTTTCTTATAACAACATACAGGACGCCAATGCCGCTCTCAACATTGTCCGTGAATTCGACGAGCCGTTCTGCGTGGGCCTCAAGCACATGAACCCGTGCGGTGCGGCCGTAGGGAAGGACGTACGTGAGGCATGGCAGAAGACTTTCGAGGCGGACAAGGTCAGCATCTTCGGAGGCATCGTGGCAGCCAACCGTGAGATAGACAAGGAGACAGCTCTCCTTATGAAACCTGTATTCCTGGAGATAATCATGGCCCCGTCCTTCTCCCCTGAGGCGCTTGAGGTACTCTGCGCCAAGAAAAACCTCCGTCTGCTGAAGGTGGACATGACCAGGGACGACAAGCCGCACAAGCAGTATGTAAGCATGAACGGCGGTCTTCTCGTTCAGGACCAGGACCTCACTACCAAGACAGTTGTCCCTGAGATGTGCGTCACTGAGACCAGGCCGGACGAGTCTGTAATGGCTGACCTCAATTTCGCATGGAGAATAGTTAAACATGTGAAATCCAATGCAATAGTTGTCGTAAAGAACGGCATGACCCTCGGAGTCGGTGCCGGGCAGATGAACCGTATCGGCTCTGCTGCAATCGCTTTGGAAGAGGCAGAGGCAGCCTTCAGGGAGAAGGGCGAAGATGTCCGCAATGCCGGTCTGGTGATGGCCTCTGACGGCTTCTTCCCGTTCGACGACTGCGTGACCAAGGCTGCCGAATACGGTGTTAAGGCCATCGTACAGCCCGGCGGAAGCATCAGGGACAACGATTCCATAGCCAAGGCCAACGAGTGCGGAATCGCCATGCTGTTCACTGGTACACGCCATTTCAAACATTAATGATTAATGACACGATAACCTGGTTCTGTTATGGAAATAATCAACCGGCTGCAGCCGGGTCCTGACGGGCATGCTGTAGTCTATACAAAAATATTCGAAGGAGTCAGGATGGAACATCCGAAGGAAGCCACAGTGCTTGTTGTGGGCGGCGGCGGACGCTGTCATGCGATAGTGGATGCTCTGTCCCGTTCTTCCCGGGTGGGAAAGATATATTGCGCTCCGGGCAATGCCGGGATTGCGGCACAGGCCGAATGTGTACCTCTGAAGGATACACAGGTGGAGCAGTTGAGGGACTTTGCCCTCGAAAGGGGTGTTGACCTGACTGTCGTGGGGCCTGAAGTTTCTCTGGCAGCGGGGATTGCCGATGTATTCACGGCTGCCGGCCTCAGGATTTTCGGGCCGTCAAAGGATGCCGCCGCCATCGAGTCGAGCAAGGATTTCGCAAAGCGCCTCATGGCCAGGTACGGTGTCCCGACAGCTGCATACCGGACTTTCGAGGACTATGATTCCGCATTGGACTATGTCCGCGGCGGTTCATTCCCGGTCGTTCTCAAATATGACGGGCTTGCGGCAGGGAAAGGGGTGGTAATCCCTGAGAATCTTGAAGAGGCCGAGAGTACTCTCAAGGACATGCTGCTGGATGACAGGTTCGGGAAAGGCAAGGTGGTGGTTGAGGAATTCCTCATGGGACCGGAGTTTTCTTTCATGTGCTTTGTGGACGGTGAAAGGGTGTTCCCGATGCCTCTGTCACAGGACCATAAACGTGCATTCGAAGGTGACAAGGGCCCTAATACCGGCGGGATGGGAGCATATTCCCCGCTCCCGTTCATCACTGATGAGGACAGGGAATACGCCATGGAGCATATCATGAAGCCGGTGGCTTCCGCCATGGTTAAGGAAGGCCGCCCGTTCAAGGGTGTCCTTTACGGCGGGCTGATGAAGACCCCTGCCGGGATAAAGGTGATAGAGTTCAACTGCCGCTTCGGCGATCCTGAGACCGAGGTCGTCCTCCCTCTCCTGAAATCGGACATATATGATATCTTCTCGGCTGTCGTGGATGGCTCCCCGATGCCGGAAATCCAGTGGGATACGAAGTCTTCTATGGGGTTTGTGATGGCTTCGTCCGGATATCCCGGATCTTATGAAAAGGGATATGTGATCGAGGGCCTGGAGGATGCACTGTCGGATCCTGATGTGAGGATTTACCACATGGGTACTGCAGAGAAGGACGGCAGGACTGTCACTGCCGGAGGACGGGTACTCATGGTGATAGGTTCGGGAGAAACCCTCGTTGAAGCCAGGGACCGTGCGCTCGGGGCTGTCGGGAAAATCAGGTGCGGCAACCTTTTCTACCGCCGGGACATCGGATGGAGAGTCTTGAAATAAAAACAGGAATAAAATGATAATAAGCGGAAAAGAATTGTCAGCGAAGCTGAAGGCGGAAATGGCTGAGCAGGTCGCGACTTTCCCTGCGAAATACGGGAGGGTCCCGCACCTGACAGTAGTGCTGGTGGGTGACGACCCGGCAAGTGTATCATACGTGACCGGCAAGGCAAAGGCTTCCGAGGTGGTGGGGATAAGGAACACCACGATACGCAGGCCTGCGGACATCTCCGAAGAGGAGCTGCTCGGCCTGATCCGGGACCTGAACGCGGATGATACTGTGGACGGCATCCTGGTCCAGCTCCCCCTTCCGGGGCATATCAGTGAACCGAAGGTGATCGAGGCCATTTCCAGGGACAAGGATGTGGACGGGTTCCATCCCCTCAATGTTGCCGCATTGTGGCAGAAACAGCCGTGTATCCTGCCGTGCACCCCGAAAGGTATCATCAGGATGCTAAAGACTGCCGGAGTGGAGATACGGGGGAAGAGGGCCGTGGTCATAGGGAGGAGCAACATAGTCGGGCTGCCCGTGGCAAAGCTCCTGCTGGACGAGAACGCAACAGTGACCGTAGCTCACAGCAAGACGGCTGACCTGCCTTCTGTCACCAGGCAGGCAGATATTCTCGTGGTGGCCATAGGCCGGCCACGCTTCGTCACGGCCGATATGGTGTCAGAAGGTGCTGCGGTGATAGATGTCGGTGTGAACCGTGATCCCGTGACAGGGAAACTTTGCGGGGATGTGGACTTCGCAGCCGTAGAGCCGAAGGCTTCCGTCATAACGCCGGTGCCCGGCGGTGTCGGCCCGATGACCATCTGCTGCCTGATGGAAAACACCATAGAGTGTTTCCTGAAGAAGATGGAACGCTGATGTCCGGGAGTCCATGGACATTATCTCTGGAGGGTACCTTCTGACATCCCGAGGCATGCCAGGATGTCATCCTCCATGTCTTCGAAAGAGGCAGGAGGGCTGTCATCATATACGCTGTATATGACCAGGTCTCCGGATGATATGTAAACCCGTGGCACACCTGTACTTGCGAACAGACTGTACACAGACCTGTCCTCCTGTGCGGAGTACGGCATGGTGAGTCCGTTTTCCTGCCAGTATGCACTGATGCCGGATGCGGACTCTTCTCTGCTGATGCAGCACACCGTGACATCGCCTGAGGAGCCGTACAGATTGTATATCCGTTGTATCACAGGAAGTTCCTGTCTGCAGTCAGGACAGCCTGTGTGGAAGAACACTATTACCGAAACTTTTCCCCGGAGATTCCCGGAAGAGATTTTGCTGCCGTCATTCATGGTCACACTGAATGACGGCAACGTGTCTCCGGGCCGGAGGTCTGCTCCTTCCGGCATCCTGTCCCGTATGCATGCGGCTGCCATCAGGGCCGCGACGGCTGTTATCAGGTATCTTGCGTGTCCCATGTGTCCGGGTTTTCTTAAAAAAAGGTAAATATACGAAATAAAGGCTACAATACGATAGTCCGTATTTTGGTATTAGGCAATAAACGAGTATATTTACAGACATGATTCCCGAAGGGGACCGCGGCGGCTCCGGTGTGAAGTGCACCGGCGTTGTCTTGAATGTGGAAGAAATGATTTCAAAACAAAATATTCGACATTTATGAACCTTATCAGCAAAACTATGGTTGCCACATTGGGTGTGGCACTTGCTGCCACGCAGCTTTCAGCTGTAAGCATTGTCCCTCAGCCTTCGGTCATGAGGGAAGACCGCTCTCTGGTGCAGCTGCCTTCCGGCAGGCTTTCCGTCTATTCCGGTGATCCTTCACTGAAGCATCTCGTGTCCGTTTGGGCGGATTTCCTGGAGAAACCCTATGCGCCTGGTACGGAAAAGCTTTCCACAGGCTTCACAAGGGTGGTCTCCGCCACTGTACTTCCTGAAGTGAAGAGCACCGGAAACGAGTCCAAAGCCGATGTCCGCCTGTATCTGGACCCTTCTCTTGCGGAGGAGGAATACACACTGGACGTGACTCCTGACGGAGTGGTCATCAACGGCGGCTCCGGAAAGGGCGTATGGTGGGGGCTTCAGACCCTCACTCAGATTCTGGTCCAGGCGGCTTCATCCGCGGAGCCAGGTGAGCCGTTGAGGACTTCCGGGCTGTATATACAGGACAAGCCGCACTTCTCCTACAGGGGAGCCATGCTTGACTGCTGCCGCCACTTCTTCACTGTGGACGAGGTGAAGAAATTCATCGACATACTCGCCCTCCATAAGCTCAATACCCTTCACTGGCATCTTACAGACGACCAGGGCTGGAGGATAGAGATAGAGAAATACCCGCTTCTGACCCAGGTGGGGGCTGTGCGCAAGGAGACCAAGGTCGGACATTACAATGACGCTGCTGCAGGCTACGACGGCACTCCATACGGGGAAGGCGACTTCTATACCGCCAGGGATGTCAAGGAAATTATCGCCTATGCTTCAGACCGTCAGATTACTGTCATACCTGAGATAGAGATGCCTGGCCATGCGGTTGCCGCCCTTACGAGCTATCCGTGGCTTGGATGTACAGGCGGCCCTTATGAGGTGCGCACCACATGGGGCATAAGCGATGACGTGTTCTGTATCGGCAAGGAAAGCACATTCGGATTCCTCGAGACCGTACTTGACGAGGTGTGCAGCCTCTTCCCGTCCGAGTATATCCATATCGGCGGGGACGAGTGCCCTGCCGTAAGGTGGAAGGACTGTCCTGACTGCCAGAGGCGCATGAAAGAGGAAGGGCTTGATGACGAACGCCAGCTTCAGGGCTACCTCCTCCACCGTATCGAGCAGTATCTCAACTCAAAGGGCAGGAAAATCATCGGCTGGGACGAGATTCTCGAAGGCGGTGTGACGCCTACCGCCACGGTCATGTCATGGAGAGGGCCGCAGGGCGGCATCAACGCGGCAAAACAGGGCAACGATGTGGTCATGACCCCGAACAACTACTTTTATCTCGACTACTATCAGACAGCCGACCCTGAGGCCAACGGAGAGCCTCTCGGTATCGGAGGTTATGTCTCCCTCGAGAAAAGTTACTCTTTCGATCCGTATGACCAGCTCGATGACAGTACCAGAAAGCATATAAAGGGAGTCCAGGCCAATACATGGACTGAGTACATCAGCAGTTTTGACCATCTCCAGCACATGGACCTGCCACGCTTTGCGGCGCTTTCCGAAGTTGCATGGAGCGAGGAAAGGACGGCTTACGACCAGTTCCTTGCACGTGTCACCGCATCCATGAAGCCGGCCTATGAGTATTTCGGATTCATATATGCTCCGTATGTGTTCGAAGGAATAGAATGACGCAGGTTCTGTCCACGGCCACTGTGTGACGGACAGGTATAGTCTGATCCCCCGAAAAGTGAAGATTTTTAATGAGTCTGTAACTTTTCGGGGGATTTCTGCATCATAATGCACCATGCCTTTGCGGACGGATACGGCCGTCCTGATGCAAGATTTCCGGTTTCCGGGGTTTGATATATTGCTTGTAAAAAAAAACATTATATGGAACATGTTTCGCGGACAGTCTTCCGGACTGTCGACGGATTTAAAGGGAATAATCTGATATGCAGGGTGTTGCTGTCTGTGGCAGCTGCGGCTGCACTCTGCCTCTCTTCATGCGACAAGGCCAGGGTGGAGGAAGGTTCCCCCTATTCGGCCGAAGATGTCGGATTCGGTACTCTCATACAGGATTATCTCAGTGCGGACTACGCTTCGTCCATCGGGCAGGTCCGCGTGACTGCCGACAAGGTGTCCGTCAGCGGGTCTTATGCCGGGAACGGGGATTTCATCGTGGCTGAAATTCCTCCGTACATGGATCTTCTGAGGACTTCCGACCCTCTGACAGTATTCAGCCCCGAGTCCGGTGACTTCACTTTCGAGGCTGACCGCTTCATCACTTCAGGGGACATGACCTATGACAGGCTCCTGTCCAAATGGGCGATTTTCGAGAGGACCTCTTCAGGCGGTCTCAGGCTTGTCTCGCATGCGCGGTATCCTGATTCGGTGCAGTCATGCCTCGACAGGCCTGAGACAGTCCTGAAGAACAAGAAAGGGCTCGGCGGCGTGCATCCCAACGACTTCATCTCCGATTTCGATGACCTGGACCTGGGCAGCGCAACCCTCAACATGTACATCACCCTCTTCACATACCTCACTCCGGGCAGCGGAAGGATAGCGCATGAATACGGTGGCAAGACATATTATTTCGATGAGGACTATATAGTCAACAATCTTGACAGGGTCCTGCTTGAAGCCCGCCGCCGCGACATGGCAGTGGCAGCCATCCTTCTGGTGCAGCCGGCCTCCTCCGCAGTGGACAACAGCCTCGGGAGGCTCCTGACGGACCCGTCCTGCAACGGAGGCACTCTCATCATGCCCAACATGACTTCCCCCGAATCTGTGAACTGCTTTGCAGCTGTCACAGACTTCCTTGCTCAGAGGTACTGCCGCCAGGATGACATGTACGGCAGGGTGGACAAATGGATTGTCCTGAACGAAGTGGATGCGGCAAGTACGTGGGCAAATGCCGGAACCCGGCCCATGCATGTCCTCACGGACTATTACATAAAGGTGTTGAGACTCGTCTACAGTATTGTGAGACAGTATGATGCCAACACTGAGGTCCTGGCCTCCTTTACACACTCCTGGACAGCTCTTTCCGGAGACTATCCTGTCAGGGACATGCTCGGGATAATAAACGGCATGGGAAAGGCCGAAGGCGACTACAGGTGGGGTCTTGCATACCACACCTACCCTTGGGACCTGCTGAACCCTCGTTGCTGGGAATGTCCCAACTCCACTTTCTCCATGGACACGCCATGTGTGTCTTTCCGCAACCTGGAGGTCATAGACAAATGGATTTTCATGCCCGAGAACATGTATCTCGGTTCCAGAAAACGCTCCCTGTGGCTGTCCGAGGCAGGAATCAATTCCAGGTCTTACTCTGATGCTGACCTGGAGGAACAGGCTGCCGGGACTGCATACGCATGGAAGAAGATTGAGGCGATGGACGGCGTGGATGCCCACCAGTGGCACAACTGGTTTGACAATGTCGGGGACGGTAGCGGGGCTCTCCTCGGGCTCAGGAAGTTCCCTGACAGCCAGTACGCGGGTGCGCCGAAGCCGGCCTGGCATGTTTACCAGGCTGCCGGTACGGAACGGGAAGACGAGGTGTTCGACAGGTATCTTGACGTGATCGGCATCGGAGACTGGGACATCATAGTTGACAGTGACGAGATTGACTGACCTGCATCGCCGTTACTATTGTGGAAACTCAAAAACAGCTTCATATAAACCAAATCATCAGAATTATGAAAAGTAGAGTATTGCCTGTTGTCTGCCTTGCGGCGGCATTTCTGGCCCCGCAGGCATGCGAAAAGACCCCGGTGGTGACGCCGGCCCCGCCTGAGGGTATGGAGGTGGACAGTTCTTCATTCGTATGGATGAGGATCAATGTGAAGAAAAGCACCCATGTGAAAGAAATAACGGTGGAGGAGGACAGCAGCTACACCATTGTCCTTCCTGACGGGGACCCGTATGTGTATCTGGAGCCGTTCGCCTCCGGCCTGCCGGCTGAAAATACGGTATTCGCCTTTGAATACAAGGCCGAGAATCCGATTGACAAGACCGAGTTCTTTTTCGTAGACGGGGAAGACGGCCTGGATGCCTCACATGCGCAGTCGGGGCAGGGGGCGGCCGCCGCATCGGAGTGGACCCACTATTCCGTGAGGATGAAATCATCCATACGTGAGTTCGGGTGGGGGAGCGCCGGGGACTATCTGAGGTTCGATCTCGGCGAGTCGATTGTCAGCGGAAGCCGGATATGCCTCAGGAATCTGGTCATGCGCCCGATGAACCAGGAAGAGCAGGCCGCCGAGGACCAGGAAAACAATGCTGCTGAGGAGAAGGAGAAATATGCCAGGATGATTGACGATTATCTCCAGAATGATTACGCTTCTTCAGTGACTTCCGTGGCTGTAGGCGCTTCAAGTGTGGAAATATCGGGCACCTGTTCGGGGGACGGTACGTTCTTCCTGGCCGAGGTTCCTCCTTTTGCAGACATCTTCAGCATGACAGAAGTCCCTCAGGAGTACAGGCATCAGGTCTCTTCAGGGAATTTCAGCGTCACTGTCGACAGGACGGCTTCTTTCGGAGGTGTCCCTTATGACAGGCTTCTCTCGAAATGGGCCGTGTACAAGGATGGTGACGGTGCCGACGAACTGGTGTCACACGCCCTCTATGCCGATCCGGACAAGATATATGACGCCGGTCCGTGTCTGCCGCGTATCGCTCTCAGGCACAAGAAGGGGCTCGGAGGGATAGTCCCGGGTAACCTTGATGCGGAAATCCAGGCTCTCGACCTTGCAAGCGCGACTATCAATATCCTGCCTATGAGCTACATGAGCCTCACCCCTGGAGGCGAGTACACCATCTCCCACGATTATCTCGGCAAGACATACTATTTCAACGAGGCACGTATCAGGGCAGAGCTGGACGAACCTCTGAAAATTGCAGGGAAATACGGTGTCTCCGTAGCTGGTATCCTGCTGATACAGAATGCAGCGCAGAGCGCGGACCCTCAGCTTGGCGACCTTCTCCAGCATCCTGATTATTCAGGAACTCTCTACACCATGCCTGACATGACGACCCCCGAGTCCGTGAATGCGTATGCCGCCATGATAGACTTCTTCGCCTCGAGGTACAGCGGAAGCGACATGCGCATCTCCCACTGGATTATCCACAATGAGGTGGACGGCGGGGTGCACTGGACAAATATGGGAGCCGATGTCCCTGTCTCCACTTATATGGATACCTACCTGAAATCCATGAGGATGGTATATAATATAGTACATCAGTATGACTCCAATGCGGAGACTTTCATTTCGCTTGCCCACGGGTGGACTACCCCGGCCGGAGGAGGATGGTACTCTGTGGTGGACCTTCTGGGATACATGAACAGCTTCAGTGCGGCAGAGGGGGATTTCTACTGGGCTCCGGCGTATCACAGCTATTCCACCGAAATAGCCAACCCACGTATCTGGGAAGACCCTTCCGTAACCTTCTCCATGAGTACGGCCAATGTCTCGATGAGGAATCTGGAGGTCCTGGACAAGTGGGTGAGCGACCCTTCAAATATGTATAAGGGAAGCATCAAACGCCGTGTATGGCTTTCAGAAGCCGGTGTCGGCTCAGGTACATCCACTACCGGATACGATGACAAGCTCTTGTCAGACCAGGCAGCCGGCCTGGCATACAGCTGGCTCAAGATAGAGCAGCTTGACGGCATCGAGGGTCTGCAATGGCACAACTGGTATGACAATGCTTCGGAAGGCGCGCAGCTCGGCCTGCGCAAGTTCAATGACACCACGTGGGGCGGTGAACCGAAGCCTGCATGGTATGCGTACCGGAAAGCCGGGACTTCCGGGGAGAAGGCATGGTTTGAGGAACAGGGCTATGCTGACACGGTAGGAGAGGACTGGGGTGTAATCCATGAGGTCACTGACTAAGGTCCTCACCGCCTCGGGCTACTTTGGCGGGCGTAAGCTACAGCATTCCGAGAAGCCTGAAGAACTGGGCCACATGGTATCCGTCTGCAAGCCCGTGGTTTAACTCAACTGATACGGACATCATCAGCCTTTCTTCCGAAGGGACGAGCATGCCGGTAGAGATCCTTGGAATGGACTGCCCTTTCCTGGGTCCTCCGGCATGCTTCATGTCTGTGAAGTCTATCCATGGTATGGAAGAATAGTAAATGAGGTCTTGCCTGTTCTCTCCTTCTCCGAGGCAGAGTCCGGAGGCCGACTTGACCCGTGCAATCTCCTTTTCCGCCTCCTCTACGAATGTTGCACGGTCCTCATGGTATTCGAACACCGCGAAACCGAAGCTCCCGTCATCCCTGCCGACAGTGGGGCTCGCTCCAATGAGGTCGTACAGGACGACACGGCCGTCTTCAATGCGGTACCTGAATTCTGTGACTGCATTCGCTGCCCTAAGTATCTTGTGGAGAGAATAAAGGAAAAATGATTTTCCGTCCTCTTTTGCCTGCATGTAGCAGGATGTGAAGTCCGCCTTGGCTGTGATGCCGAAGAACGGGTCTTCCAGCATGCCGAAGTGGGTGTAATGTTCCCGCCTCGTCCATGACGAGATGTCTATTATGTGCTTGTCTGACATTTATTCAAGAGCCTCCATGATTAAAGAGTCGTCGGCGATGTTCGGCAGTGTTACCCGCAGTCCGGGAGTACGCCGCATCTCCCTTTCGATAGCATGCCGGGCGCCTTCGTTCCGGGCCCAGCTGCGGCGGGCTATGCCGTTGTTCACGTCCCAGAACAGCATCTCTCTGATATGCCGTTCTGCATCAGGGGTGCCGTCCACCACCATGCCGAAACCTCCGTTGATGACCTCGCCCCAGCCGACGCCTCCTCCGTTGTGGATGGACACCCAGGTCGCCCCGCGGAACGAGTCGCCTATGACATTCTGCACTGCCATGTCTGCGGTGAAGGCGGAGCCGTCATATATGTTGGATGTCTCCCGGTAAGGGGAGTCTGTCCCGGATACATCGTGGTGGTCGCGTCCGAGGACTATCGGGGCGGTGATTTCGCCTTTGCGGATGGCCTCGTTGAATGCGAGGGCTATTTTCATCCTGCCTTCGCAGTCGGCATACAGGATGCGGGCCTGGGAGCCTACCACCAGGTGGTTCCGCCCGGCCTCCTCGATCCAGTGGATGTTGTCATGCAGCTGTCCCTGTATCTCTTCCGGAGCGGTCTGCGCGATTTCTTTCAGTACCTTGACAGCCAGGGCATCGCTCTTTGCCAGGTCATCCGGCTTTTCGGACATGCAGACCCAGCGGAACGGGCCGAATCCGTAGTCGAAGAACAGCGGCCCCATGATGTCCTGCACGTATGAAGGGTAGCGGAATGTCCCGTCCGGGTTCATCACGTCGGCTCCTGCACGGGAAGCTTCAAGAAGGAAGGCGTTGCCGTAGTCAAAGAAGTACATTCCCTTGTCTGCCAGGCGGTTGATGGCCGCAGCCTGTCTGCGGAGAGATGCCTTTACACATTCCTTGAACTGCTCCGGTGCCTCGGCCATCATCTTTTTCGACTCCTCGTAGGTGAGGCCGGCAGGGTAGTAGCCTCCGGCCCACGGGTTGTGCAGCGATGTCTGGTCGGAGCCCAGGTCCACATGGATATCCTCGTCAGCGAGCCTTTCCCAGAGGTCCACTATGTTGCCCTGGTAGGCGAGAGACACCACTTCCTTGTCTGCACAGGCCCTGCGGATTCTCGGTATGAGCTCGTCCAGGTCCTCGTGTATCTCGTCCACCCATCCCTGCTCATAGCGCTTGCGTGCTGCAAGCGGGTTGATCTCGGCGGTGACGCTCACTACTCCGGATATGTTCCCGGCCTTAGGCTGTGCTCCGGACATTCCTCCGAGCCCTGCTGTGACAAACAGCATGCCGCGCATGTTCTCCCGTGTACCTGACATTCCCTTGGCTTTCAGCTGTTTGCGTGCGGCGTTCATCACTGTGATGGTGGTGCCGTGGACGATGCCCTGCGGCCCGATGTACATGTAGGAGCCCGCTGTCATCTGTCCGTACTGGGAAACTCCGAGGGCGTTGAAGCGCTCCCAGTCGTCCTGTTTCGAATAGTTGGGGATGACCATCCCGTTGGTCACTATCACTCTCGGGGCGTCCCTGTGGCTCGGGAACAGCCCGAGAGGATGGCCGGAATACATTACAAGTGTCTGTTCATCCGTCATCGTGGAGAGGTACTGCATCGTCAGGCGGTACTGTGCCCAGTTCTGGAATACGGCCCCGTTCCCTCCGTATGTTATCAGCTCGTGGGGATGCTGGGCCACGCGCGGGTCGAGGTTGTTCTGTATCATCGCCATTATGGCCGCGGCCTGGCGCGACTTCGCGGGGTATTCGTCTATGTGCCTGGCGTACATCGGGTAATCCGGGCGGAAGCGGTACATGTAGATGCGGCCGTAAGTCCTGAGCTCATGGGCGAATTCCTTTGCCAGCACCGCATGGTGCCTTGGGTGAAAATATCTCAGCGCGTTTTTCAGTGCCAGGGCCTTTTCCTTGTCTGAAAGGATGTCTTTCCTTTTAGGTGCGTGGTTTATGCTTTTATCGTATGTTTTCGGCTCCGGCAACTCCTCCGGAATACCTTCAAGTATGGCTTTCCTGAATTCTTCTGTAGTCATTGTCATTATTGTTTTTTATTGTTCTTTGTCCCTGGAATTCACTGTCAAGACAGGGCTTTGGCAAGCCAAAGCCTGTTTATCTTGACCCGAGGCGCCTGACGGGTCATTCTGATGCGATTTTCTTTTCCACTTCCAGGAGGATGTCCTTCTCAGCCTGGACGGCTTCGGCGGCGATGGCGTCGGCCTCATCCAGAAGCACTTCTGCCGCAGCCCTGTCCTTCAGCCCTGCGGCGTTGATACGCACATTAAGCAGAGCGCCGAGCACTGCGCTCCTGGCTGCCAGCGCCCCTACACCGGCATCTGAAACCGAGTTGGGGTTGCCTTTCTCCGCCATCGCACTGAGCAGCGGAAAGGCCCTGGAGGCGGCCCGCATGGTCTTGAGCGGGACTTCAGTGGCATATAGGGTGGCGTCCTGGATTGCCTTGTCCCTTGCAAGTTTTTCTTCTTCAGTGGCTTTAGGCATCCCGAATGCCGCCATTATCCTGTTGAATGCAGCCGTGTCCTTGTCCACGAGAGCCAGAAGTTCCTTCAGAATGGCCTGCCCCTGTTCCGCATAGTCCGAGAATTCCTTCCATCTGCTGTCCCATCCTGGCTTGTGGGCGGACAGGTTGGCCACCATGGTCCCCAGCGCCGCCCCCAGAGCACCCATGTAGGCGGAAATGGAGCCGCCTCCCGGGGCCGCTGACTCGGACGCTGTCTCATACGCGAACCCTTTGCAGCTCATGCGCACGAGCCTTTCCCTCACGGCTGCCTCCTCCTCTGTCTCCATCAGGTATTCGATCACTTTCTCCTTAGGGTTGAAAGGCTTAAGGTCATCCAGGCCCATTGACTTGACGGCTATTTTTATGATTTCTTCCTCTGATATGCCTGTAGAACGGCTCTGCTTCTCCAGAAAATATTTCCCGGCATCTGTCAGGGCTTTCTTGGGCACAAGCCCTACGATTTCCGTCCCTGTCACCCTGATTCCGCGTGCGGCTGCAGCCCGGCACACCTCCTCGAATGCCTTGTGCAGCGGAGTAGCGCTGATGTCTGTTATGTTCATTGATACCTGGGCTATGCCGTATTCGTCTATGTACCAGCCTATTGCCTTGCACCCTTTCAGTGTCCCCGGTATCATGACGGTCTTCCCGTTTTCGTCTTTGATGATTTTCCCGGTAATCGGGTTGCCTTCCCGGGCCGGGCGTCCTTTCTCCCTGACATCGAATGCAATGGCGTTGGCCCTGCGGGTGGATGTGGTGTTGAGGTTGAAATTCACGGCTATCAGGAAGTCACGCGCTCCCACGTTGGTGGCCCCTGAGAATGCAGCCTTTTCCGTATAGCTGTCCGGCCCGAAGTCCGGAGCCTTCTCTGGGTCAGCAATCTTTTCCGGAAGGGCCTCATATTCACCGGCCCTGCATACGGCCAGGTTCTTTCTTTCCGGCTTGAAGGCCGCGGCCTCGTAGCAGTAGCAAGGTATCCCCAGACCGTCATATATTCTGCGGGCAAGTCCCCTGGCCATCTCTGCGCACTCTTCAAGCGAGACTCCAGCCACGGGAATCAGCGGAAGGACATCCGTGGCTCCTGAGCGCGGGTGCGCACCGTGATGCTGCCTCATGTCTATCAGTTCCCCGGCACAGCGTACCCCGTTGTAGGCCGCCTCCACGACAGCTTCAGGTGCACCGATGAAGGTGACGACAGTCCTGTTGGTAGCCTCTCCGGGGTCTACGTCCAGGACCTTGACCCCGCCTGATTTCTCGATTGCATTGACTATCTTGTTGATAACCTCTTTGTTGCGCCCTTCACTGAAATTCGGCACGCATTCTATGATTCTTTCCATTTTTCTGAAAATGTTACCGTCGTGAAATATTTTAACCGTAAATTACGGATTTCCAAAATTTATAAATTTAGCAAGTATTTATGAAAATCCAAATTTTGCTGTACTTCCTTTAATGTCTGTCTGAACCTCAGTCACTCCGTGACACGTTTTTTTGTAAGTTTGCACCCGGTTTCCAAAAAACGTTTTCGGATGACAGCATCAAGAAGCAGGGCAGAGTGGGTCCGCCGCTATGCCAGTTTTGTCGTTATACTGTTTGTAATCGCCCTTGGTACATCGCTTTCCATCAGGGCCAACCTCGGGTCTTCCCCAATATCGGCGCCTCCGTATATCCTGTCCCTCGTGCCTGGCGTGGGTCTTTCAATGGGGCAGCTGACGATATGCATGCACGTGTTTTTCATAGTGATACAGATTCTGCTCCTGCGCAGGGACTTCGAGAAGAGGCAGTTCCTCCAGATAGCCGTGTCTTTCCTGTTCGGTTTCTACACCGACCTGACAATGTGGCTCACCGGCTTCCTGCAGGTGCCGCTTGACATGAATCCGCTGGCCGGGTACTCTCTCAGGTTCCTCGAACTCCTTGCAGGCGGGGCTGTCCTTGCGTTCGGAATCGCGTGTGAGGTGCGCTGCGACTCCCTGATACTTGCCGGTGAGGGTCTTCCGCTGGCGATTTCGAAGGCGTTGAAATGCGAATTCAGCAAGGTGAAGATATGTTCCGACACATCGCTTGTGTGTATCGGGATAATTTTCATGTTCGTGTTCTTCGGGCACTGGGACTGGAAGATGGTCGGGGCCGGGACTCTCGTGTCCATGTTCTATGTGGGGTTCATGGTACGTGTCTTTTCCGGCAGGATATCATGGCTTGACAGGATATTCATACCATCAGGCCCGCGTGCCGTGCCTGTCTCCGTGGCAGGGGCCGATACCTGGGGAGGGCACCGTGTGGTCACCATTGCCAGGATGTACGGCAGCGGAGGAAACGAGGTAGGGGAGGCTGTGGCCCGCAGGCTCGGATGCCCGTGCTACAGCAGGCAACTGATTGACAGTACGGCCAGCCAGATGGGATACACTCCGGATTTTGTGGAGGAGAATGAGCAGAATATCTCGACAGCCCGTCTCTGGGAGCTGGTAATCGCCGACAGCAGTATCCCCATGTCCATGAACCCTTCCAGGGATGACGCGATATTTGTCAGCCAGAGCCGTACGATACGCGAGCTGGCCCATAAGGGGCCTTGCGTCATTGTCGGCAGGCTCGGCAACTGGATACTCCGTGACGACCCGCATGTGCTCCGTGTCTTCATCGTCTCCGGCCGGGATTTCGCCGCAAGGAAGGTGATGTCCCGGTTCGGCATATCTGAAGAAGAAGCCCTCAGGAAGGTCGACAGGGTCAATACCGGCAGGGCCAACCATTACTGGCAGTACACCGGCAGGCAGTGGGCCGACCCTTCCGGATACGACCTGGTCATCAACACCGAGCGTATAGGCATAGACGGGGCTGTGGAGGCGGTCCTTCAGGCTGCGGGGCATATCGGCTGACGATATTTCCGGGACTGTCCCGGTTTCCGTGCCCTTCGGCTGCCGGATACCAACAAATTGGGATTGCCCGGAAAATCCGTGCGGGATAAATTTGTATCCGTCATACATATAATGCTATGGAGAAGACAAGGATACAATTTTCGGGCAATGTCCAGGAGACATTGCTTATCCCTCTGTGGATGAGGGCCGTGGAATCCCGGCGCAAGGATGCGCTTTTCCACGACACTGTTTCATGCTCCCTTGTGGAGCGGATTGACTATGATTTCCGGAAATTCAGCCGGGACAGGATGAGCATGACTGGTGTGGCTGTAAGGACCAGGTATCTCGATGATGCTGCGGACAGTTTCATCGCCTCTCATGAAAATCCGGTGGTGGTCCTGCTCGGATGCGGCCTTGACCCCAGAGTACAGCGGCTTTCAAACGCAGGAAAGGCCGTATTCTATGAGCTTGACCTTCCGGATGTCATTTCCCTGAGGGAGACCCTGCTTCCGCAGACCGGGAGAGACAGGTACATTTCCTGCTCCATGCTGGACACGGAGTGGATGGACAGCCTCCGGGGGCGTCATCCTTCAGGGCAGTTCCTGTTTATCTGCGAAGGGGTCTTCATGTATTTTACGGAAAATGAAGTCAGGCAGGTGCTTGCAGACCTTGCCGCACGCTTCAGGGGCGGTGTGATATATTTCGAGAGGATGGGCAGGATGGCCAGCGGCCAGACCAGGCACCACAAGTCTGTGTGCCAGACAGATGCGCAGTTCCGCTGGGGCTGCGATGACCCGCATGAGGTGGAGCGGTGGAACGGAGCCCTGGAACTGCTCGGGACAATGTACTACTGCGATTACGCTCCCGGACGCTGGGGACTTGCCGGACGGGTGATGAAGATGATCTCGCCGCTGCGGCTCAGCTGCGGAATCTGGAGTTACCGGTTCCGTTGAGTCATCATGCGCCCGTAAGGTCTCAGAGATACCTTACGATGTCCTCTTCAGGTTTCCTGGAAGAATGTTGCTCCGGCCCGGCTGCGGCATATCCGACAGGGACTATGGCTACAGGCTCGATCCCGGACGGCAAGCGGAAATTTTCCTTGAATTTGTTTACATCGAAATTGCAGACCCAGCAGCTGCCGAGCCCGACTTCTGCCGCCGCCAGACAGATATGTTCAGTCGCAATGGCCGCATCTATATCTGCATGGTTCTTGCCGTCGTATTTGCGTGTCCATGCGGCAGTACAGTCCACACAGACCGCTATGTATAAAGGTGCTTCCTGGATCCACTCCCTGGAATAGCACTCCTGTACAAGCTTTCTTTTATACTCACTTTCAATTACATAAAACAGCCACGGCTGGCGGTTTACAGCGGAGGGTGCCATCCTGGCGCACTCCAGGATATAGCTGACCTTTTCTTTTTCCACCTTTTCCGGCCTGTAGCTTCTCGTAGAATGGCGTTTTTTTACAAGTTCCAGAAATCCCATAACTTACATTTAGAATTATGTTCTAAACAACAAATGTAAGGTTATTTCATAAACTGGCAATAGCTGAAACGATGCAAAACAATATGGTATCCGCTATAATCCAGCACATGAAACCATAATCTGACAATTATTTTAACGTCAGTTCGACGAATTACTTTTAATTATATTAAACTAAGATTCAATACCTTAACTTTAATGATCGGAGTCCGTCGCACTGCCGTTAAGGATTTCTGGAGGAAATCCTTACTGTCTACCCCCAGTCACCTGACGGTGCCAGCCCCGGCGGGGCATGCGGCTTCGCTGTCGCTCCGCCGGCACCTTCACTGCTTCGGCTTCCCTGACGGAAGCCTCGCTGACGCTCCGGTGCGGCCCTGATGGGCCCTGTCGCAGGCTACGGGCCTGCTCCTGAAAAGAGGTAATTCGATGTAATTTAATGAATTAAATTCATCGAATTCACGTTATTTTATCCGTACTTAATGGTATGATTTTCAATGATAAATACTATTTTTGCATCAGATGTCATTTGTGGCATAAGGAAATGTCAGAAGTCGTCGAGCCTGACAAGCAAAATGCAAACTTGACCAAAAGTCCAAGGCGTAAAAAGGGAACGGACGAGACAGAGTGAAATTAAAGTCTTAACAATGGATAAAGAGATAGTTACAGAGCGGCTTGTATTGCGTCCCTGGCGAGAGTCGGATGCAGAATCCTTATATAAATACGCCCGGGATCCCGAAATCGGCCCTATTGCGGGCTGGCCTCCTCATACTTCCGTGGAAGACAGCCTGAATGTGATTCGCACGATATTTTCAGCCCCGGAAACCTATGCCGTGGTCCTGAAAGAGACCGGAGAGCCTGTCGGAAGTGCGGGTATAATGTCCGGAGAAGGGCTGCATAGTGCGGAAAT
>JADILZ010000025.1 GCA_017695065.1 Candidatus Cryptobacteroides excrementipullorum | reverse complement strand
AGAATATCCAGGCCGATACCGATATGCGGGAGAATATTGCAAAACAGTAGTTCCCGGGGTCATAGACAGCCGTTTTTGTGAGACAGGGCAGATAATCGTCAAATTTATTTGGCAAATATTAAGATTTAGTTTAACTTTGTCCTCCCGTTCCGGAAATGCCGTATTGGGGGACTTCAGGATAGATACATTTAAAGTCTTGATGTTCGGAAAGCAAGGCGGATTCCGGGAAGGAGGATTTCAGTCAAGGTGAGATGGGTGAGTGGCTGAAACCAGCAGTTTGCTAAACTGCCGTACGGGATTACCGTACCGGGGGTTCGAATCCCCCTCTCACCGCAGAGCAAGAGGTATAAGTAGTTGATTTTCAATTTCTTATACCTCTTTTCTTTTGCTCAATAGCCTATAGCCACCCATTATTATTTCTTCTGTATACGGGCCTCTAAGATATTTTTTCTATTTTTCTATAGTTTTTCCGGGACTTTGTTGTCTAACAGGTAAAATTGATCCGGTCAAGAAATGGAAAAGAACGAGCAGGAATTCACCAGTGTGGTAGAGAAGTACAAGAGTACAGTGTACTCCGTGTGCTATATGTTTTCAAAGGACAGGGAGGAGCTTGACGACTTGTTCCAGGAGGTCCTCATGAAATTGTGGAAAGGCTACAGCTCTTTCCGCGGGGAAGCGGATTTGAAGACATGGATATACAGGGTGAGCCTGAACTGCTGCCTGAACCATCAGAAGAAAAGGCGCAGGGACGGGGAGCATATTCCGCTGAATGTCGATGTCGACCTGTATGAAGATATCAGCGACAGGACCCTGCAGACACGCCGGCTGTATGACAGGATAAACCGTCTGGGATTGATAGACCGTGCGCTGGTCCTGCTCTGGCTCGAAGGCATGACCTACGAGGAGATAGGCGCAGTCGTCGGGATATCGGTCAAGAACGTTTCTTTCCAGCTCTACCGGATCAAAGAAGAGCTTAAGAAAATGACAATTTAAAATCCAGATGCTATGCAAGACAGTAAGATGATTATGTCTGAAGAACTTGAACAGATGCGCCTCCAGTACGAGGCACTCAAGGAGGACATAGAGAAACAGAAGATAATCAACGCAGAGGTAATGGAGTCCATATTCCGGAAGAATGTCGGGGTACTCGACAGCGACAGGAAGCTCGGGGTGACTGTCGGCATCGCCGCCATCCCGTTTGTCTTTGCCGTGTGCCTGATACAGGGACTGGACATGTGGGTGGCGTATGCGGTCAGTGCCGGATACCTGGTCCAGATAGTCTGGTATATCATACTGTACCGCAGGCTCGGGCCTGTCGGGACAGGGCAGGGGGACATATTGGATACGGCTCTCAGGCTGAGGCGATTCCGTAAGGGATATGTGCTTATGAATACTGTACTGTGGATATTTGTGCTTGGACTGTTTGCCGTGATGGGGATAGAGATATACAGTGCATGGAGCACGCCGCTGAAAGGTCTTGCGGCAGTCGGGATCCTGTGCATGATGGCGATAGCGGGAATCGGCGCCGAAGTCCTGTACGGCAGGCGGGTGCTGAAGGCGTGCGACGGGATAATACGCAGACTGGAGGACGGTCCCCGCGGGTGAAAAAAGGCGGCATCCTGAGCAGGGTGCCGCCTTTCGTATTATCTTAAGGGATTTTATTTCCCGTTCCATTTCAGAGCCTTGAAAAGCTCTACCACTACAAGCGGTACGAGGGCCAGGCCGAGGATTGTCAGCCACTGTTCGCAGCCCAGGGATGTGAACCTGAATGCGCCTGCGAAAGACGGTATAAGGAGCACTGCCGCGGAGAATGCGAGCGACATGAAAATTGCAAAGATCAGAGGTTTGTTCTTCAATGGATTGAACTTGAAGCGGGACTCTGTGTTGGAATGAAGGTTTCCTGCATGCATGAGCTTCGCTGCGATAAGTGAAGCGAAAGCCATTGTCTGTCCGAGGGATTCTGCTGCAGAGGCGTCCCCCGCAAACATTTCCATGCCCATCTTTTTTCCAATGATGAATGCAACGAGTGTGATGGCGCCCATCATCACTCCCTGATAGCAGATCCTCCATATCATACCCTTGTCCATGAACTGTTTGCCTGCTCCACGAGGTCTCTTCTTCATGATATCCTTCGCTGCAGGATCCAGGCTCAGTGCCAGAGCAGGGAAAGTTTCGCTCACCAGGTTTATCCACAGGATGTGGATAGGAAGGAGCGGAATACCCATGTTGAGGACTGAAGTGACGAATAGAAGCAGCACTTCACCAAGGTTGGTGGAAAGAAGGAAAAGGATGGTTTTCAGTATGTTGTCGTAAATCCTGCGTCCTTCTGATACAGCTGACACGATAGTGACGAAATTGTCGTCGGAAAGAATCATGTCGGAAGCATCCTTGGCCACTTCAGTACCTGTGATGCCCATGGACACCCCGATGTCAGCCTGCTTGAGGGCAGGGGCATCATTCACTCCGTCTCCGGTCATGGCCACTATCTGGCCTTTCTTCTGCCATGCGGTGACTATCTTCACTTTCTGTTCAGGGGCAATGCGTGCATATACCGAATACTTTTCTACGTTGGCATCGAACTCCTCCTCACTGAGCTTGTCCAGGTCGGTTCCGGTGATGGCGAGGTCGCCGTCGCGGTAGATACCTATCTTCGATGCTATCGCAAGGGCTGTTGCCTTGTGGTCCCCGGTGATCATCACCGTCTTTATCCCGGCTTCCCGGCATTCCTGGATAGCTCCGATGACCTCTTCTCTCTCAGGGTCTATCATTCCTGTGATACCTACGAATATAAGGTCTTTCTCGACCTCTTCCATTTCTGATGACACTTCCTCAGTCGGGCGGTAGGCCATCGCAAGCACTCTGAGAGCAGAGTCGGCCATCCTTGAATTGCGGGACTGGAGGTCGGCCACATCCTCTTTCTCAATTGCGCGGATTCCTTCAGCTGTCTCTATCCTGGTGCAGACTGAAAGTATCTCGTCAAGACCTCCCTTTGTGTTGATCTGCAGGGTGCCGTCCTGCATCCTGTTGATGGTGGACATCCTTTTTCTAGATGAATCGAATGCCACTTCCCCGACACGCGGGCAGGCTGCATCAAGGTCGCTTTTGTTCACTCCGTTCCTGGCACCGAGGTCAATGAGGGCGATTTCAGTAGGGTCCCCTACGCTCGTTGTCCCGCCTTCGCTGTTCTTTACCACCTTTGCGTCACAGCAGAGTACGGATATGGTCACAAGGCGGTCGGGATTGCCGCTCACAGGATATTCCTCGACCACTGTCATCTGGTTCTTTGTCAGTGTACCGGTCTTGTCGGAGCAGATAACGGTAGTACATCCGAGTGTTTCCACAGAAGGGAGCTTGCGGATGATGGCGTTGTGTCTGACCATGCGGCGGACACCCATGGAAAGGATGATTGTGGATATTGCCGGAAGCCCTTCCGGGATGGCACCTACGGCCAGCGATACGGCAACCATGAGCATGCTTATCAGAGGCCTTCCATGCAGGATGCCTATGATGAATATCACGACACAGATGACCACTGCGGCCGTGCCAATCACTTTACCGAGCTTCTCAAGGCGCACCTGCATGGGAGTCTGTGTGTCGGAGTCTCCTTCAAGCATACCGGCAATCTTTCCTATCTCGGTATTCATCCCGGTCCCGACAGCTATTCCCTTGCCGTGCCCGAAAGTCACCACTCCGCTCGAGTACGCCATGTTGGTTCTGTCTCCCAGAGGAATATCCTCGCTGTCAAGCTGTTCCACGGTCTTTTCCACCGGGACGGACTCTCCGGTCATGGATGACTCCTGGATGCTCATGTTGTACGATTCCGTGAGCCTTATGTCAGCAGGCACAATATCGCCCACTTCCAGTTCTACAAGGTCTCCGGGAACTACATTTTCCACATTGATGACCATAGCCTCGCCTCCTCTGACCACTTTCGCCATAGGTGCGGCCATCTTCTTCAGCGATTCAAGAGATTTCTGGGCCTTGAGCTCCTGATAGGCACCGATAAAGGCATTCAGGAGCAGTATGCCCATTATGATGTAGGTGTCCAGAAGCCCTTCACCCGTCTTCACTCCCATTACTCCGGAAACAACTGCGGCTATGATCAGAAGGATGATCATGAAACTCTTGAACTGGGCTATGAACATGGATATGAACGACTTGTTCTTTTTCTGCACCAGTGAGTTCTTTCCGTATTTCTCTATCCTGGACTGGATTTCCTCGTTTTTCAGACCCGAGGCAGGGTCGGTTTCCAACTCTTTGGATACTTCCTCGATGGACTTTGTGTAAAAAGGTGTCATTGTTCGTTCTGACGATCTTTTAAGATTATTGATTTTTGGATTGATTGTTAAACTGTCATTTGTGTCTTCCGGTCAGGATGCCTATGAGCCGGTTTACTGATGCTACAGTGAAAAGCCAGATGAAGGCCTGCGAAAAGGCATCCGGTTTCTCTTCGCTCAGGAAATATATGAAAGCCAGCCAGAAAGCGCATCCGGCCAGTACGAATATCTGAACTCCGAGAGTTATTTTCCTTGTCAGCGGAGTGGATCCTTTCATAGCCCGTATATTATAGGCGATACCCAGAGGCCCGACCAGGACCATTATCCAGAAAATTGTCTGCCCGACAATCGGCATTGTGCTTTCATCCACAAAATTGCTGTAGTATGTCACCCCCGCCCCCATTATGAATATGATAGCGAAGATGGAGGTGCTGATGAAATAAAGAATGTTTGATGTCCTTTGGTCCATATTCTTATGTCGTCTGTTTTGAAGGGCAAATATACGCAGAAGCCGAGAGCAATGCAAATGCGAAAGCATCAGACATGTCCAAGCCGCAGCGACAGGAGACCTCCGGTCTCATGGAAGCAGCGGCACGGACATGTCTGAAAGGCCGACAGGCCAGCATTGCCGAGGCGTGAACCGTATAAATGGCCGTCAGGCCAAATATCGCAGGCCGGTGTGTCATAATTGCAAACTGCCGCGTTATTTTCGGAATTCGGGCTAAGTCATTTACTCCAGTAAACTCCTTTCGCCCTCATCCTCAATGCCTTGCATTTTGCTAATTCTTACACACCTTAATAGAGTTACATCAAAACATTCATTTTAACACAGCTCCGTTATGAATGACTTTCAGGCCAAATATCGCAGAAGCCGCATGCAAATGCTT
>JADILZ010000024.1 GCA_017695065.1 Candidatus Cryptobacteroides excrementipullorum | reverse complement strand
GTCACCGACAGGTGACTGGGGGTGGACAGACAGGATTTCTGTAGGAGGGCCCATCAGGGCCGCACCGGAGCGTCAGCGAGGTTTCCGTTAGGGAAACCGAAGCAGTGCAGGTGCCGGCGGAGCGAAGCGGAGCCGCATGCCCCGGCGGGGCTGTCACCGTCAGGTGACTGGGGGTGGACTGACAGGATTTCTGGAAGAAATCCTTAACGTCAGTGTGACGGATTCCGGTCATAAATGATAAAATATTGATTTTTAATATAATATTGTTAAATATTAATTCGTCAGACTGACGTTTATGATTATGAAGCATACATTTCTGACTGTTTTCATGGCGGCTGCGGCACTTTGCGGGACCGAAGCCAAGGATTATGATGTGCTGGACTATGTGGACCCTATGGTTGGAACCAGGAACATGGGGCATGTGTTCCCCGGTGCCTGCGTGCCTTTCGGGGCCGTACAGCTCAGTCCGGATACCGACGCTGTCCCGCACAACAGGGACGGGGTCTATCAGAAGGATGCCTACCGGTATTGCGCCGGCTACCAGTATGATGACCCTACAATCATAGGCTTTTCGCATACGCACCTGAGCGGAACGGGGCATTCGGACCTGGGGGATATTCTCCTGATGCCTGTGGCCGGGGATACTGCCGTCACGGAAATGGGGCCGGCGGACCGTCCGGAATGCGGATACCGCTCGCGTTTCTCCCATTCTTCCGAGAAGGCTTCTCCCGGCTATTACGAGGTGATGCTGGAGGATGACGGCATACTGGCCAGGCTCACTGCCACACCGCACGTCGGCGTGCACAGCTACACTTATCCGTCCGGGAAGGGCCAGCACCTGGTCATGGACCTCGGGTACGGGATATACGGCTATGAGGGCAAGGTCCGCTGGGCCCAGGTGAGGGTGGAGAATGACACCCTGGTGACAGGCTACAGGATAACGAGCGGATGGGCGAGGACCAACTACACTTACTTCGCCATATCCTTTTCCAAACCGATCAAGGACTACGGGGCACGGGACAGGAGACCGCTTGACTACAACGGATTCTGGAGGATGTTCGACATTTCGGACAATTTCCCTGAGGTCGGAGGCCGTGACATAGTCATGCACTTCTCATTCGGGGATGATCCGGCTCCTCTGGAGGTCAGGGTGGCCATTTCTGCCGTCGGCACCACCGGCGCACTTGAGAACCTGGAGGCGGAGGCATCCGGACAGACTTTCGACGAACTGCTCGGCCAGGCCCGCTCCGCCTGGCGGAAAGAGCTGTCTGTGATAGATGCATCAGGGGACGGGCAGGACCTGAAGATGTTGTATACTTCGCTGTACCACACGATGATAAACCCGTCTGTGTATATGGATGTGGACGGACGGTACCGGGGGATAGACCATGAAATCCATCAGGCCCTTCCAGAGTTCACCAACTATACTGTATTCTCCCTGTGGGATACCTACCGTGCCCTCCATCCGCTGTTCAACCTCATTGACAGGGAGCGCAGCCGTGACATGGTGGAGTCCATGCTGCACCACTACCTCCAGAGCGTGCACCATATCCTTCCGGTGTGGTCGCACATGGGCAATGAGAACTGGTGCATGATCGGTTACCACGGGGTGTCTGTGGTCGGGGATGCCCTGATGACCGGAATCGGAGTGGACCCCGCCCTTGCGCTCGAAGCCATGACAGGAAGCTCCGATTGTGATTATTACGGCGGGCTCGGCGACTACAAGAGACTCGGCTATGTGCCTTACGACGTGAGTGCAACGGGCTCGTCCATGACCCTCGAGTACGCTTATGACGACTGGGTCATATACAATTTCTGCCGCGAGACAGGCCGGGACAGCCTCGCTGCTGTCTATCGTGACAGGGCGTTCAACTACAGGAATGTGTTCGACCCGGAGACAGGATTCGCCAGGGCGAGGATGTCCGACGGGAGCTGGAAGCAGGATTTCAACCGGTATGACACCCACGGACAGGGGTTCATAGAGGGCAATTCGTGGAATTACTCCATGTATGTCCCTCATGACCCGTCCGGGCTTGTGGAGCTCATGGGCGGTGACCGCACGTTCGTATCCCGCCTTGACAGCCTGTTCACGGAGTATCTTCCGGACAGGTATTTCGCCAATACCGAGGATGTCACCAGGGACGGGCTTCTGGGCATGTATGTCCATGGCAACGAGCCGAGCCACCATGTCCCTTATCTCTACATGTGGACTTCAAAGCCGTGGAAGACACAGTACTGGATCCGCGAAATCATGGACAGGATGTACCGTCCCGAAGTGGACGGGCTGTGCGGTAACGATGACTGCGGACAGATGTCCGCCTGGTACGTATTCTCTGCCATGGGATTCTATCCGGTCTGCCCTGGTTCAGGCCAGTACGTCATCGGAGCTCCGCATCTTCCATATATGAAGGTAAGGCTGGAGAACGGCAGGTGTATCGAGATAAAGGCTGACGGAGTCAGCTCCGAGAACAGGTACATCCACGGCATAAAGCTGGACGGCAGGCCATACAGGAAAGCCTATTTCACTTATGACGACCTGAAGGACGGGGCCGTGATCGAGTTCGACATGCGCTCCAGACCTGACAAGGGTATGGACTTCGGCCCGGATGGGCTGCCTTATTCCCTGAGCAGGGAATAGAAGCCCCTTGGGCCTTCCTGGGCCTAACGGCAACGGCCGAATTGGATAAAAATACACAAGGAAAAGACAGAGAGACATGTCTTTTTTTCCGGAATTCATGATATTTGTCTGTCATAACCAACACAGAAAGACAATGAAGACAATGTTTGCCGCTGCAATACTGGCCATGGCGATGGCCTTGCCCGCTTCAGCGGACTATCACGGAAAGGTATTCTCGGACCGGAACGGGGACGGGACATTCGACGGAGGGGACAGACCTCTTCCAGGGGTCATGGTCACCGACGGGCTGAATGTGGTATTGACCTCTAAGGACGGGACTTACAACCTTCCCGGACATGACAGGGAGCGTTTTGTATATGTGACGGTCCCTTCTGGGTACAAGGCCTCCGGAAGGCATTACCGCAGGATAGAGCCCGGACGCGTGGAGTATGATTTCGCTCTTGTCCCTTATGATGCCGGTATAGGGCGCGGAGGATCACACAGTTTCCTGCAGGTGGCCGACACGGAAATTTCCTCAGTCGAGGGCCAGCAGGAGTGGGTGGAGGATGCAAGACGGCTCGCCGCTGGCGGGAGGCTCGCCTTCATTGTCCATACCGGGGACATCTGTTACGAGAAAGGGCTGAAGGCCCATATCCGGCTCATGAATACGGAAAATATGGGAGTGCCTGTCTATTACGGGATCGGGAACCATGACCTGGTGGACGGGAAATACGGGGAAGAACTGTTCGAGAGCCTTTACGGGCCGGTCTGGTATTCTTTCGATGCGGGGAATACGCATTATGTGATGACACCTATGCTCCACGGGGACTACCGGCCGTCATACACGACCGACGATGTGGCCAGGTGGCTCAGGAACGACCTCGCCTGCATCCCGGAAGGCACTCCTGTGGTATTCTTCAACCATGACCTGCTGACAGCCGGGGACTCTTTCGTATACGGAGGGGACAAGGAGAGGATAGACCTGAGGGACTACAATCTCAAAGCCTGGATTTACGGCCATATCCATACCAACTATGTGCGGAACCAGGGAGGGGTGCTGACCATCTGCTCCAGCTCTTCGGACAAAGGCGGGATAGACCATTCGGCGGGAGCGTTCAGACAGGTGGATGTAGGGCCGGAAGGGGAGATCTCGATGAGGCTCCGCTACCCTTATGTCGGGCCGCGTCCGGTCATCGCCGCGCCAAAAGGCATGACATCTTCGCTCCGGATGACGGTGAATGTGTATTCTTCATACGGAGATGTGGAGAGTGTGACATATTCATGCGAATGTGACGGCAAGACAATAATCAGGTCCGCTCCGCTTTCCAAAAGGACTGACTGGTCATGGTGCACCGAGATGCCCCGGGACAGGATACCGGAAGGCAAGGGTGTGACAGTCAGGACGGTAGCGCTTCTTGATGACGGGACTCAGGTAGAGTCTGAGGAGGAATTCGTGTACGATCCGGATGCGGCCGTGGCGGAATATGGCTGCGACTGGACCAACCTTCTTGGCAATGCATCCCACTCCGCTCTGGCCGATTCGCTGCCCGGACCTCTGCGCCTTGTCTGGACGGTCAATGTCGGTGCGAACATCTACATGACTTCGCCTCTGGTCTGTGACGGCAAGGTCTATACCGCCTCCGTGGACGAGAACATGCAGGGACAGGCCAACATATACGCCCTGGACGGGCGTGACGGTTCCGTGGTGTGGAAATATCCTGTGAGGGCTTCCGTAAAGAACACCATAGCAGCCTGGGACGGGACAGTATTCGCACAGGATGTCCTGGGGTGGCTGTATGCAGTCGATGCTGAGTCCGGTATCCTGGAGTGGGAGCTGAAACTTAGTGTGAACGATGGACTTCCTCCTGTCATTGAAGGTCTTGCGGCGGAAGACGGGGTCGTGTTTGCAGGCAGCGGAGCCGGCCTTACGGCGGTTGATGCGGAATCCGGGGAAGTGCTCTGGACAAACAGGGACTGGATCCAGCGTGAGGGGACTACTTCCACCCTTTCAGTCGGAGACGGTACTGTCATAGGCGGAGTGCAGTGGGGAGCCCTGTACTGCAACGACATGTCCACCGGGCGCATGCTCTGGTCCCATTCCGGCTACGGGCTGCGCAGCCGCGGCGCTTCTCCGGCTGTCCACGGCCATCTGCTCTATATGATTTCCGGCGAGGCTTTCTTCATCATAGATGCCCGCAGCGGGGAGATAATCGTCAGGAAGGATCTGCCTTACAGCGTGGATGTCACTTCCACACCTCTGCTCACAGACGGAAGCATAATTTTCGGTACGGCCGGGAACGGTATCGTAGCCCTGGACCGCTACACACTTGAAGAGAAGTGGAGGGTCCCTGTCGGTGATGCCCTCATATATACCGCCCCATATACCAGAAAGTCCTGCGGGACAGTAGAGACGAGCCCTGTGCTTGCAGGCGGTGTGGTCTATGCCGGTGCTTCGGACGGGGTATTGTACGCCCTGGACCCGGACTCCGGGGAAGTCCTCTGGAAGTACAGCACCGGCGCTCCGGTATTCGGTACGGCTGCTGTCTCCGGGAACGTGCTCGCCGTGAGCGACTACGGCGGGAATGTGTATGTCTTTGCAGGGGAGTGACACCCTATTTAGCGATGTCCTTTCGGTAGGCACTCGGGCTCTGGCCGAAATGCTGCTTGAAGGCTCGGCTGAAGTACTGGTTGTCAGGATAGCCGGCCTTCAGCGCAATCTCGGAGATCTGCATGTCCGTTGACTTGAGCAGACTGGCCGCCAGGGCCATTCTCTTGCGTGTGACATATTCAATTATCCCGATACCGAGAATCTCCTTGACTTTCTTGTAGAAACTTGCCCGGCCCATACATGCGTATTCGGCGATCATCTGCGCATTGAGGGAGTCGTTTGAGATGTTCTCCTCGATGAACTTGTCTATCTTGAGCATGAACTGCTCGTCCGCATTGCTGAAAGTGTCTTCTGCCACCGATACCGTGACGGTGGACAGGTTCCTGTACTTCTCCTTTATCATCTCACGGCTGTACAGGGTGTTACTTATGGCAGAAATGAGTGTCGGGATGTCGAAAGGCTTGGCAAGGAATATATCGGCTCCGGACTTGTAGCCTTCGGCTCGGTGCCCCTGCTCTGCCTGTGCGGTGAGAAGGATGACCGGGATATGGCTGACCTTGATGTCGTTCTTGATCTTGCGGCATAGTTCGTAGCCGTCCATGAACGGCATCATCACGTCGCTGACTATGATGTCCGGTATGGTCTTGAGTGCCATCCCGTATGCTTCCTTCCCGTCTGGGGCGGCATATACTTTCTTGAAACTTCCGGACAACTCCTGTTTGAGAAACATCAGAAGTTCCGGTTCATCCTCTGCTATAAGTACGGAATATGCAGATGTGTCAATATTGATTATGTTGTCTTCCCTGGCTGCTTCATGAGGTTCAGCGGAATCTTGTACCGGTGTCTCGTAATCCTCGGATTCTATGGTCCCATGGGCCATTCCCTGAGTGTCGCCCTGAAGCCCTTCAGGGATTTCAAACCAGAATGTGGAACCCTGTGACTTATTAGAGAATGCACCTATTGTTCCACCAGGGTGGGCCTCCACAAGCTGTTTCGTATAGGCAAGCCCGAGCCCGAACCCGTTTGATTGTTTGTGCGCCTGTACGAACCTGCCGAACAGTGTCTCGGTATCGACCCCATTTATGCCTATCCCCTGGTCCGAGACCTCAATCCTTATTCTGCCGTCTTTTTCTGAAGAACGCACAGTGACTTCCGTATGCGGTTCGCTGTACTTCCATGCGTTCATCAGGAGGTTGCTCAGGATTATGTGGAACTTCCCTTCATCGTATGTCACCGAAGAAATCTTCTCATCTGCCTCGAGACGAATGGATATGCCCTTGCTTTCATACTCGGACCGGAATTCGTTGACAGTTGCCTGCAGCCAGGCGTTGAGATCATGCGGCTGCAGGTTCAGCTTCCCGTAGCCTTCTTCGAGCTTCCTGGAATCAAGGACCATGTTTATGAGGGAAATCATGTACTTGGTCTGGGCCAGGATCCCTGAAAGATCGGATTTCTGTATCCCTGAAGAGCCAGTATCTTTTTCCATCAGCCTTTTCAGCGGCGCATATATCAGCGTGAGCGGTGTCCTGAGTTCGTGTGATATGTTTGTCAGGAAACTGATTTTGTTTTCGGCAAGTTTCTCTTTTCTCTGTCTGTAGAGCCTGGCGGCCTTGATTTTCTCTTTCCTATGATATAGATAGATGCACAGAACGATGATGGCGATAATCACCAGTGCTGCACCGATCACTATGAAAAAAGAGCTTCGGGGCGGGGTAACAGTTATGGTCAATACGTCAGTGTGTTCTATCCACTTGTCAGCCATGTTCTTGCTCGCGATGTTGATATGATATGAGCCAGGGGAGAGTGTAGGCAAGGAGAGATGGTTGTCCGAGTAGATGACAGTGTGTTTTTCCTTATTGTCAATTGTATACCGGAACTTGTTCCTCTTTAGTGCATTTCCTCCTGCAGAGCATATGCTGAAATCAAGGGATGAATATTTCCACGGTACAGTAATCATTGGAGTCTTTTTCGGACCTGAGATACTGTATCCGGTTTTCTCTCCGTTTACAGAGACGGAAAGCAAGGCGAGTGAAGGGGCTTCCGTTTCTTCCGGACTGGTACTGGACTTGATGGTGCAGAGTCCGGTATTCCCGCCTAAATAGATTTCTCCTGAATTTGAGCACAGTGTAGCATCAGGGGTAAACTCATTGGCAGAGAATCCGTCGGATATTATGGCATATTGTTCTGGAGATGTCCCTTCAAATCGTATTACCTTGTCTTTGGTGGTCAGCCAGAGATTCTCCGAGAGGTCTGTCTCCATAGAAAGTATCTGCCCGTTGTACGGGAATTCTATGTTTTTTATTTCAAGACTTTCCAAATCCATTTTTGAGAGCGCATATGACTTTATAATCCATAGTTCATCACCTGTCAGTTTTATCTGGCTGATGTCACCCTCATGTGTGCGGAACAGCAACTTTGCCTTTTCTGTTGAACTGTCTATGCAGTAGATCTCAAAAGAGTTGTATATAAAGGTAAACTCATCTCCGGAATCCGCTATTCTGAAATTGCTCATTCCGGAGAGTCCGTAAGCTGTGATTTTACCGGAGAATGGATCGAATACATAAAGGTCACGTGCGGAAATGAGCACTTTGCCATCGGAGGACTGTTTCAATTTTATTATAATATCCTGCTCGAGCAGCGTCTTGTTAGCTTCGGGATCCCTGGTAGAAACCGCCTTGAATTCTTTAGTGTGTATGTTGCACAGGTACAGCCCTTTACTGTATGCAGCCACTAACATCCAGTCCTGATTGACAGCTGTGATGGATGTTATGCTTTCCCTTGACAGGCCGTCCAGTGGAGTACATTTCTCCGTAGCCGGAGAGTAGATGCTTATTCCTGCCCCATCCGTCCCTATCCATATATTATGGTATGGGTCTTCCGTTATGGCGGAAATGATGGATCCGTTGGCCCCTCTGTCTTTCCCGAATCCGAAGTCTGTGTCGTTGAGAAATTTGACAGGGCTGTTTTCAAGATGTACTATTCCGTGGTGGACAGTCCCCAGCCATACCTGACCGTCTGAAATAAGCATGGTCTTCACGTTTTGCGCCTGTTCAGGGATTCTGTCCCAGATCAGGGAATCTATGGCTGAGGTCTTGAGGCTGGATATGTCGATAGTCAGTACACCGCCTCCGTCGGTGGCAATATAGAGTTTCTCATTATGTTCATAGATGTTTACAGCGATGTTGCCATTCAGAAAGGTACCATTTTGAGGAAAGAATTTGACAATATTTTGCCCGTCAGGGGACAGACAGTACAGGCCGACATTATAGATTGCTGTCCAAATTCTTTTACGGGAGTCAACCATAAGGTCGTTTACGTTGCTTTTGGGGTCGAGGGCATGCAGAAGTGTTTTGTTCCCGGTGCTGAAGTCTATCTTGTAGATTCCGTCATAGTCTATGGATGCTACTGCGGATGTGTCGCTGGAGAGGCTGAAATGGCTGTATCTCAAGAAGGTGTCACTTCCTGTATAGATAATTTTCATGGAATTATCCTTATAGCCGTATTTCACAAAACCTTCCTCAGTGTAGAAAACCATCCCGTCCGATGCGGTATCGTATGAGATAGGGTGGAGCATCGTGTCTCCCGCATTCATTTTACGGAAAGTATCTGTCCTGTAGTCATATAGGAAAAGTCCTCCGAATACTCCGGCCCATATCTGTCCGGTCCCGTCTGTGGCAGTAAAACGGATTTCTCTGTTCCTGAATTGCGGTATGGAATCATAGTGAATTACTTTGCCTTCACAGATCCTGTCAAGTCCTTTCATTGTGCCGATCCAGTATGTCCCGAGAGTATCTCTGGAGATGGAAGTGACTTTGTTGTCTGACAGACCGTCTTTCTGTGTGATGAGCACAGTATTGAAGAATCCGTCTTTCTCCAGAGCCGGGGCGACGGCGGAGAAGGTGAAGATAAAGAGTGCGGTCAGCAGTGCAGTTATAGTTATTTGTTTCATCAAAGGGTCTTTTGTGGGCATGGCCGGGGAACAGGCTTTATCCAAATGCAAAAATAGGTAATAAGTGTGAATTCTGTATACTGAAACAGTGAAAAATGTCTGCGGATGGATAAATGTCCACCTCAATTGGACGGCTGTCATATAGATGATTGCATCCTGAAAATATATTTGTAGCACCTTATTTTTAATAACATTAAAATCTATGAAGCAATTTAAAGACTGTTTGATTCCGTATCTTTCAGGTCTGCTGCTTGTGGTCTCGCTTTGTACCGGCGGAAATCTTTTCGCCCAGGATGTAGGGATTACTGTGAGCGGCAAGGTCTATGACCAGAACGACCAGCCGATGATAGGTGCGGCTGTCCTTATCAAAGGGACAAACACCGGGGCAGTTACCGGTATGGACGGGTCTTTCGAGCTTGTCGTTCCTGATGAGGGTACTGTCATTGAGGTATCATCTCTCGGGTACCAGTCACAGGAAGTGACGGTAGGCAAGAAAGTCTGGTTCGAATTTTTTCTCCAGGAAGACAGGATGGTGCTGGACGATGTAGTCGTGGTGGCCTATGGAACGCAGACCAGAGCCACAGTGACCGGTGCGCTTTCCACCGTGGACACCAAGGAACTTGTCAAGGCTCCGGTGGCAAGTATCACCAATGTGCTTGCCGGCGCTGTTCCAGGAGTTTCCACAGTACAGCTCAGCGGGCAGCCGGGATCTGATGCTGCATCTATTTATGTCCGCGGTATCGGTTCCCTTTCCAGCTCCGCATCGGCGCCTCTGGTGCTTGTCGATGGCGTGGAGCGAGATTTTTCACAGATCGACCCTAATGAAATCGAGAACTTCTCCGTGCTGAAGGATGCCGCCTCTACGGCCGTGTTCGGAGTGAGAGGTGCCAACGGTGTGATTCTTATCACGACCAAGCGCGGAACTGAAGGCAAACCGACCATTTCGGTGAGCTCCAACAACGGTCTGCAGCAGCCGATCTCGATAGTGGACCAGGTGGGAAGCTACGAGTACGCCCAGTTCTGGAACACCAAGATGCGCAATGACAACATTTCCAACGAAGCCATGTACTTCAGCCGTGAAGCCATCGAAGCCTACAGGACCGGTTCCGATCCAATAATGTATCCGAACGTAAAATGGAAAGACAGGATGTTCAACGATGTGTTCTTCCAGACGAAGAACAATATCAACATTTCCGGAGGCGGGCGCAATGTCCGTTATTTCGTTTCCCTCGGCTATCTGTACCAGAACGGTCTGCTCAAGCAGATGGAGTCTCTTCCATATAACAACAACTACAAATATAACCGGTATAACTACAGGGCCAATGTCGATTTCGACCTTTCCCCGACCACTATCATGAAAGTGGGTATCGGAGGAAACATCGGCATCCAGCAGGAACCGCGTTATATAGAAGGCATCGGAAACCCTTGGGTATATGCTACGGTATGGTCCATTCCGATGGCTGGTCCAGGATTCGTAAACGGTATGAGGACACTGGTTCCTGCAGGGTTCATCCCGTCAGCCCTTGAGTTGAGGGACGGTTTCAACACGTTCTACGGTTACGGCTATAACCAGTACTACAGTACTACGCTCAACATCGATGCCGAAATCGTACAGAACCTGGATTTCATCACCGAAGGTCTTTCCCTGTCTCTCAAGGGAGCGTATGATAATGATTTCAGCCTCAACAAGTACCGCGCGAGCAGCGGTGTCGAATACCAGACCGTGTATTACAAGTCTTATCTGGAGGACAACTCGAAGCCTCAGACAGACCCGGACTTCGACAAGACATACGTCTATGTGCCGGTATCGTGGACTCAGGATTATCCCCTGAGTTACAGTGAGGACTACGGACGTGACAGAAGCTGGTATCTGGAATTGAAACTGAACTGGGCCCGTTCTTTCGGTACTACCGGCGACCATAAAGTGACGGCTATGTTCTTGTACAACCAGTCCAGGGATTATTATCCTTCTTCCTATGCATACATACCGAGAAGCTATGTCGGTTTCGTGGGACGCGCAACGTACGGATATAAGGGCAAGTATCTGGTCGATGTGAATATCGGATATAACGGATCCGAGAACTTCGCTCCTGGCAAGATGCGATATGGTGCCTTCCCTTCGGCTTCGCTCGGATGGGTAGTCAGTGAAGAAGGATTCATGAAAAAACAGAATGTCATAAACCATCTCAAACTGAGGGCTTCTTACGGTATCGTAGGTAACGACCAGACAAGTTCCCGTTTTCTTTATATGCCCGGAGTCTGGAGCTCAAGCGGGTCGTACAGTTTCGGTGTGAATAATCCGAATTCATCGGAAGCTTTCGGATATGGTACTCCTGGTAATGAGAATGTTTCCTGGGAGACAGCTTCCAAGCAGAACTATGGTATGGACCTGGAGATGTTCAGAAACCGTCTCTCTCTGACTGCTGATGTGTTCTTTGAGCACCGTACAGGCATTCTTCTTACTCCGAATAACACTCCATCCATCATAGCCACGAGTCTTCCGCAGATGAATCTCGGAGAAGTGACAAACCACGGATACGAGCTTTCCCTTGGATGGAACGATGCCACACGAAGCGGCTTCAATTATTATGTCACCGCCAACGTGTCGTTCGCACGCAACAAGATTATCTTCATGGATGAGGTAAAGAGCGAATTCGACTACCAGAATTCTACAGGACATTCTGTCGGGAGCTACAGCGGACTGTACAAGTTCGAGAGGCTTTATCAGTACAGCGATTTTGACACCAACGCTGACGGCACCCTGTCACTCAAGCCTGGCCTCCCAGTACCGAATGCCGCTGTTTACCCTGGAGACGCCATGTATGCGGATCTGAATAATGACGGGAAGGTGGACGGTAACGATACGATGGTGACAGGTTACGGAATGAATCCTGAATATGTGTTCGGACTGAATGCCGGATTCTCGTGGAAAGGGCTCAACTTCTCCATGCAGTGGACCGGTGCCACCAATGTGGACAGGCTTATGGAAATCGAGTACAGGATACCTTTCACCAATGCCGGCGGACGAGGACTCCTCTCTTATTTCTATGAAGACTGCTGGACTCCGGAGAACCAGGACGGTACTCTTCCGAGGGCTGCCGAGACATCCGAGTCATGGAACTCTCAGTCATCAACTCTCTGGCTCAGGGACGCGTCGTATTTCCGCTTGAAGAATGTCACTCTCGGATATACTTTCAGCGGTAACCGGTTCCTCAAGTCCATAGGGATAAGTTCACTGAACCTCTCTCTTTCCGGATACAACCTCCTGACATTCACTCCTCTTGATTTCATGGATCCTGAGGAAAATCCTTCGAACAATGGTGCATATCCTCTGGTGAAGATATACAGTTTCGGACTTAACATCAATTTCTAAACTGCATTACTACGATGAAAAACAAGATAATACTCATGATGACCATGCTGGCTGTGTGCCTGTCTGCGTTCTCATGTTACGATTTGAGATTTGGAGATGAGTTTATGGGCGATCAGCCGGAAAGCTCCGGAGCTACCACAGACACCATGTTCAGTTCAAATGCCAATGCAGAGAAGGTCCTGACCAAGGCATATACATATCTGCCTTATGGTGTGCCTACCGATGTTGACAGTAAGATGGGAAACAACACCATAGAGGCCATAACCGACCTCCACTACAGTTTTCGCAACAATGCAAGCGATGGCCCGGTCACTCTCTATTATGGTGGTGTCCTGGATGCAACTAAGGAATCCGGAAGCCAGACCTATCTCTTTGCCCGCGGCAGGGGCGGCAGGCAGTACAGTGCCATCCGCTATGCCTGGCTGTATATCGAGAACTGCGACAGGATTCCGGATATATCCGAGGAGATGCGTAACGAGCGGGTAGCCGAGGCAAAGATGATCATAGCTATATCATACGCGGAGATGCTCAGGTATGTGGGTGGTGTCCCTCTTCTGAAGCGGTCCATCAATGTGGATGACGAGATGGTTTTCCCACGCAATACTTTTGCGGAGACTGTGGACTACATAATCCAGCTTCTTGACGAAGCTATCCCATATCTTAAATGGTATCAGAATGACACTGATGACGGACGTATGACTAAGGCAGGTGCCATGGCATTGAAGCTCAGGGTTCTGCTTTTCGCTGCCAGCCCGACATTCAATTCCGAGACACCTTGGCATTCGGAGGCTGACGAGTATTCATGCTATATGAATTACGACAAGGAAAGGTGGAATCGTGCACTCCAGGCCGGCAAGGAATTCTTCGATGCTCTTGCATCTGAAGGACATTACAGGCTTATAACCAAGGACGATATCACCGGACTTGGCTACACCGAGCATGAACTCTACAGGCGAGCATACCGTAAGGCATACTATGAAAGGGGTGGCACTGAAGTGCTGATCTCTTCAAGGGCCGCCGGATATGATGTCTCCGCATACAGCAGTTTCATGGGCGAACGCTACTGGGTTGGCCCTACGCTCAACTATGTGAACATGTTCCCTTGGGCTGACGGGACAGACTTCCCTGAAGACTTCGACTGGGCTAATCCTCCTACACAGCCATTTTTTACTCCTGACGGTACCAGTCCGGGAATACCTACCAGGGACCCGAGGCTTTATGAAAATGTGGCTGTACCGGGTGATATATACATAAACGGCACTGTAGCCCCTGTTCATACAAACAGCCCTGATTACGAGGCTAATAGCAGCGGTTTCCAGCAGATGAAGTTCCTGCTGCAGCGTGGCAGCGACAGAGATGGGGTTCCTATCCAGTGGGCGTATATCCGCCTTGCCGAGGTCATGCTTTCATACGCCGAGGCCATAAATGAATATAATGGCAATCCGGACCAGACAGCATACGATATGGTAAATGAAGTCCGCGCAAGGGTAGGGCTCGGACCACTCCGCAGCGGAATGACTAGGGAGGAGTTCCGTGAGGCTCTCCTGAAAGAGAGGGCCTGCGAATTCGGCTTCGAGGAAGTCCGCTGGTTCGACCTTGTGAGATGGGGCCGAGAGCAGGATTTCAGGAAGCAACTCTACGGGCTCCGTTCCAAGGGGCTTGACGACCAGTATGCTCCTACGCAGTTCTCCTTCGAGGTCTTTGAACTTAGTGATCGCTATTGGATGACCAACTGGGACACAAAATGGTACCTGGCACCGATTCCTCAGAGCGAGATTAACAAGAACTACGGCATGACCCAGAATCCAGGCTGGTAGCAGCATGGACTTGATTAACTTGAAGAAACGAAGATGAAAAAATATATATCATTGCTTATAATGTGCTCGTTCGCATTACCCGTGCTTGCTTATGAGCCGGATGTCCTGGAAGAGGCTTCCGACAGTCTGCACATAGGCTACGGTATCAATGTGGACAGGGCTACGACATCATGGTCCGTCCAGGGGGTCGGCAAGGATGTCGTGGAGAAGTCCCCGTATGTGGACATATCCAAATCATTGTACGGACGGATAGCCGGACTAAACGTATACCAGGGAAGCGGACCGACTTCGTCCAACATATCCTCACTGTCCATACACGGGAATGCACCTCTGGTGCTCGTTGACGGATTCCCGCGTGACATAAAAGACCTCACAGCCCTTGAGATAGAGTCCATAACCGTTATGAAGGATGCTGTCGCCTCCGCCATTTACGGAGTCCGTGGGGCAAACGGGGTAGTGATGGTCACCACCCGTCGCGGTACCGAAGGCAAGCTCAGGGTGACGGCCGATTATCATTACGGGCTCGGGATGCAGTTCCGCTCACCGGAATTCGCCGATTCATATCTTTATGCAAGCTCCCTGAATACAGCCCTGACTCTGGACGGACTGACTCCACGCTATAATTCGCTGGAGCTCGATGCCTTCCGTACAGGAAAGTACCCTTCCGAGTTTCCGAATGTGGACTGGTGGAATGAAGTCTATAAGAAGACTACTTCCAACCACCGCCTTGGAATGACCTTCGAGGGCGGGTCCGACAGGTTCAAATACTATTCTGTCATCGACTACATGTATGACATAGGGCTTTTCAAGAGCAAGACCAACACAGATTCGCGCTATGCCACCACACCTTCTGACGTCCGCCTGAATCTGAGGGCCAACCTTGATGTAAAGATCACCAACACCACCTTCATGCAGCTGCATGTGACAGGGAAGTTGAGCGAGACAAACCTGGCGAACTTCGGTGATTTCTACAATATCCTGTATGACACTCCTTCGGCAGCCTTTCCTGTGATCCATGAAGATGGTATTTACGGGGGTTCGAGTATCTATGGGGCAAACAATCCTGTAGCCTTGCTGAACAGTTCCGGAAACAACCGTCAGACTACAGGGCTCCTCCTTCTTGACATGTCTCTGCGTCAGGAACTGGATGCGGTGATTGAAGGCCTTGCCGCCGAGGCGCGTCTTTCATTTGACAACTGCGGAGCAATGTACGACCAGTCAACCAAGGAATACAGGTATGAAGAGGCGGGAGCCTCCATTGCAAGTGACGGGACCCTTATTACATCCCCGGTAATATACGGGAGGGACTCGGAGACTCTCGGACATTCCCAGGGATTTACATCGCTGTATGTCAGGAACGCCTTTCAGGGGAAGGTGGACTATGCACGTACATTCGGTACACACGATGTTTCCGCTGCCGCTATATATGACCAGCAGTCATATGTGACCAATGGCCGGAACCTGTCCACCAAGAGACAGTCCGCCGTCGTAACGGCTGCCTATACATACGATGACCGCTACTCTGTCAGTCTTGCCGGAAGCTGGTCCGGTACGGCTTATCTGGAGGAAGGATCCCGCTTCCATTTCTATCCTGCGGTGAATGCCGCATGGATCGCCACCGGGGAGGATTTCCTGAAAGATGCCAGAAACCTCGATTACTGGAAGGTATTTGCATCTGCAGGTATTTCCGGATGGGACGGGAACATGAGCCATGAACTGTGGAGGCAGTCGTACGGAGGCGAGAAGGCAGGCTCTTACTACTTTACTACCAATGTCAGTCAGTACTGGGGTGATGCAGAAGGCACCCTTCCTGTAGAGAACCTTGTGCCGGAAAAGTCAAGGAAGATAACTCTCGGGACAGAGCTGAAGGCTTTCAAGGACAGGCTCGGCGTATATGCGGAAGGCTTCTGGGAAGAAAGGAGCAATATCCTGGTCTCCGCATCCTCAGCTGTTTCAGGAATTCTCGGTATCGGTACCAGCTACGAGTGTGCAGGTGAAAACCTCTACCGCGGACTGGATGCCTCTGTTACATGGAATGACAGACGTGGGGATTTCTCATACGGCCTGTACGGGAACATCGCATACCTGAGCACTGAAGTGGTGAATGAGAACCAGGAATACCAGGAATATGACTACCTGTATCATGCAGGCAACCCTGTGGGCCAGAAATACGGTCTCGAGGTCATCGGTTTCTTTCATGACCAGATGGATATCAACAACAGTCCTTCACAGTCTTTTTCCACCGTCCGCCCTGGAGACATCAAGTACAAGGACCAGAACGGGGACAATGTCATAGACTCAAAGGATGTCGTCAAGATGTTCGGTTCCAATGTACCGAGATTCTATTTCGGCTTCGGTATAAATCTGGGCTATAAAGGCTTTGAACTTTCGGCTGACTTCCAGGGCATGACAGGTGTGACTGTGAGCCTTCTCGACTCCCCGCTCTACATGCCGCTGGTGAACAACGGCAACATCTCCTCCACCCTTCTTGACAACGAGATTCCGTGGACTCCGGAGAATGCCGCCTCTGCCACTCTCCCGCGCCTTACCACACAGGAGAACCCGAACAATTACACGGCCAACTCCCTGTGGTACCGTGACGGTTCTTTCATAAAGCTGAGGAACCTCACCCTCTCATATACTTTCCCCAAGAAGATGCTTCGCTTTGCGGACATGAAGGTGTATGTCCAGGGCACGAACCTTTTCAGCCTCGACAACCTTAAAGTCCTGGATCCGGAGCAGCTCGGAGCGGCTTACCCTGCCACAAGGGCATTCTGGGCCGGAGTCAAGTTCAATTTTTAACTGAAAGAAAGACATGAGAAAAAACAGAATACTTACAGTTCTGGCCGGTCTGGCTGTCCTTTCATCGTGTACTTACCTGGACTTCGACGAGACCAACAGTCTCTACACCCATGAAAGCATGTACAAGTATTTCAGCAACGTCAAGGGTATGCTGATCAATATCTACTCGTACATGCCCCAGGATCTGGGAGTGGTGGACGGAGCCATGAGGGACTGCGCAAGCGATGATGCCGAGTATGGGAACACCGGTGCATCAGTCCAGAGCTTCAATAACGGAAGGTGGTCAGCCGTAGATACATACGACACGGCTTGGAATCTTTATTACGGAATACGTGCAGCCAATGAGTTCATCGAGTCCGTCAAGGATGTTGACCTGTCGCGTTATGAACACACCAGCGGGTACGAGAACAATGTCCGGAACCTGAAGATCTTCCCTTACGAGGCGCGCCTGCTGCGTGCTTATTATTTCTTCGAGCTGGCCAAAAGGTACGGAGACATCGCCATGCCTCTTGAGGTGCTTACCATAGAGCAGGCAAATACCATAGGCAAGACCCCGTTTGACGATGTAATAGATTTCATTGCATCGGAATGCGATGAGTGCGCGGCAAATCTGCCTGTGGTCTATAACGCCGACTACGACAACGAGGTCGGCCGCGTGACCAGAGGATTCGCCATGGCTGTGAAGTCCAAGGCACTTCTTTATGCGGCAAGCGAACTTCATAATCCTTCTATGGATACCGAACTCTGGAAAAGGTCCGCGCAGGCGGCTCTCGACCTTATCGGGTTTGCTGCAGAGGCCGGGTATGCCCTTGATCCTGCAAACAAGTGGGACAACAGCGTCAATTCCTCCGTTACAACATCTCCAGAGGTGATTCTTATGAGGATGAACGGTGATGCCAATTCATTTGAACTCAATAACTTTCCTATCCGGTTCACCCTCGGTAACCGTACAGGAAATGCTGCCACCGCCACATTCCCTACACAGAATCTTGTGGATGCGTTCCAGACAGTGAACGGCTATCCTGTCAGGCTCGGGGCCAACGGATGGGAGTGTGAAGACCCGTCCTTCAATCCTCAGGATCCGTATGCAGACAGGGATCCGCGTTTCTACTGGACAATGCTTGCTGATGGAAGTCCGTTCAAGGGCTCTGTGATAGAGACCCGTAACGGGGGGCAGGACGACGTCCTGGTTACTGAAGGCGGTTCCCCTACGGGGTATTTTCTCAGGAAGTATATTCAGGAGTCCACTGACTTCGATACTGACAATCCTGTCACCAACAAGCACCACTGGATTATCTACCGTTATGCCGAGACTCTTCTCACCTACTCCGAGTCCATGATCGAGGCTTTCGGAGACCCGTCCTACACTGACGCCACATTCACCATGTCAGCCGCTGATGCTCTGAATCAGGTGCGGGCAAATGCCGGCATGCCTGCTGTCACTGCTACCGGCAAGGAAGAGTTCATCGAAGCTGTCAGGAACGAGTGGAGAGTAGAGTTCGCATTTGAGGACCACCGTTTCTGGGATGTAAGAAGATGGAAGATAGCATCTGACACCCAGCGCAGTATCTACGGAGTGACCATTTCCGAAGAAGACGGGGCGAAGACGTATCAGAGAGCCCTTTACGAGACCCGTACATGGAATGAGAGAATGTACCTTTATCCTATCCCTCAGTCTGAGCTCTTCAAGAACACGAACCTCAATCCTCAGAATACAGGATGGTAACCCTATTGTTGAATAACCGAAAAAACAAGATTTAGATATGTATTCATATAATTTAAAGACCCTGCTCCGCAGTGCGGCGGCAGTATGTGCGGCAGCCGGAATCATGGCTTGCCAGGAGCTGAAGATCGACTCCCAGGCGGAGTTCCCGCCGAAAATGGAGACAGATGCCCAGGAATCATACACTCTCCTTGCCCAGTCTCCTAATGTCATCACGTTCAACATTTCCTCCAATACCCCATGGACCATCAAGAGTGATGCCCAGTGGTGTACGCCGGATCCTGCCATGAGTTCCGCAAGCTCGCTTGTGGCCGAGATTACTGTTACTACGGAGGACAATGATTCAGAACAGGCCCGTACAGCCACCCTCACCGTCTCTGCCGAGGACGTGGCCGAGCCGTTCGTCATAACTGTGACACAGGAGGCGAAGGATGCCTTCATCCTGCAGGCCCCGGAGGAAGGCAATATAGCGCAGGACGGAGGAAGCAAGCTCTTCAAGGTCATATCGAACAAATCCTGGAAGATAACCACCGAGGCTATCTGGCTCGAGTTCAGTGCTCTTGAAGGCGAGGCGACTTCTGCCGAGGGTGTGGAGGTCACAGCCACTGCAAAGGACAACCCTGGTATGGAGCGTACGGCTCTCGTTACGGTGACGAGCGGGCTCGGTAAGAAGACCTTCGAAGTGACCCAGGACGGTATTGTCCTGAGATTCGATGAGGTGGAAGATGAGAGCGCACTCATGTTCGGGTGTCTCGGAGAAACGCTCCAGTTCACTGTCAATTCCAATATTGCATGGAAGCCGGTCACTCCTGAGAGTGATAACCTCATAGTGGAGAAGGTCGATGACCAGACTCTTGCCGTGACCGTGACCAGGGCAAACAAGTATTTTACTACCCAGTATTTCGATGTGTCAATCGTTCCGGAAGACGAGTCCCTCACGATGGTGGATCCGGCTGTCCTGACTGTAAGCCAGCAGGCTATCGCATGGTGCAGCGGCTGTTCTACAAATGAGGACGGGTCTGTGACATTCGTCTCTGATAACAGTGAGTCACGTGTCTGCACTAACGCCGGTCTTGCCACAGGAACCCTCTTGTGGACATTCCGCGACATAGACCTGTCTGCAGGGCTGTTCGATATAAATGCATGGCAGTCTCCGGGGCCTACTTTCCATGCATGGATAGGAGGAGGATCGATGGACATGAATACCGGTGGTGTCCTTGAAAGCGGTATGGATTTCTGGGCTGCAAGTTCAGTGGATGCTACTCTTGATGACCTGAATGCCATGCAGACAATGAAGCTTACCATATTCCCTACTCCGGATGAGTCGGCTCTTGAGTTTACCCTCTACATTGATGACAGACAGATAGGTGCATTCACGACACCATGCAATCCTTGGGGAGAAATGGGCGAGAATCCTGTTCCTTACTATTTCGGGTTCGCCGGTGACAGCGGAGCTGTGGGGACGATGACTGTCACTTCATTCGAGTATATCCCATATGAAGAATAATTACAGCTGAAATGAAGTATATTGGAAATATAAGATTTATGGCAAGGGGCATCATGGCGGTGCTCCCCGCCTTGGCTGTCCTTTCTTTGGCCTCGTGCCAGGAGGAGGAGCCAATGAAATCGGTGGATCTGCGCTATCTTGCGGAGGATTCATATTCGCTGACAGCATCGGATGCCGAGCCGATAACCCTATACGTAAGTTCCACTGACCCGTGGACGGTGTTCAGCCAGCATCCTGACTGGTGCACAATCTCTCCCTCCGAGGGTGAGGCCGGAGTGCTTTCAGAACCGACCGAGGTGACTGTCACTTATAATGACAACACCGGTCTTGATGACCGCATAGACACACTCATCATACAGAGCGACTACTGGATAGGGAAGTGGGTGCAGGTGATCCAGAAGGGTACTGCATACATGGAGTTCGATACTCCGGAAGTCTCTCTGACCCAGGAAGGCGGGACGACTTCTGTCAGTCTTTCCACAAACCACAGGTGGACAGCTACTGTGACTGCCGGAGCAGAATGGCTCACCCTTGAAGGTGCAGTGACCGGCGACGGCGACGGCTCTGTCACTTTCACGGCCGAGCCGAACAAAGGAGAGGTCCGTACCGGTATCATCTCCATTCTTGACCATAACGATGTCGAATGCGCTGTAATCACTGTCACGCAGGAAGGCGTCCAGTTGGATCCGTCAGTGACCCTCATAAAGACAGACTGGAAAGCCAAGGAATATGTGATTCATGTCGAGTCCAACTCCGAGTGGACAGTCACCAAGGATGACCCTGATGTCGCCTGGTATTCGTTCCCTCAGTCATCATTCACCGGTACCCAGGATCTGGTAGTGTCAATACTCGAGAGCCCTACCAATACTGTCAGGACAGCCACATTCACCATTTCTTCCGTATCTGAGGACGAGAGCGTGATTCCTGTAAGCAAACAGATAACCATTAAGCAGTCATACCAGTTCCTGCCTGATATGATAGAATTCACTCAGTCTGAGATAGATGCCACATGGATGGTCTGGGGCTACGGATACTCCTCCAACGGGGATGACCTTATCATGACATCCGGAGCACGTTCTGAAAGCCGCTTCAGGGAGATTGGTTATCATACATTCAAGATCAAATCGATGGACTCTGATGCCGCGTTCAGACTCGAACTTCTGTATAATGGAGGTGCATACGATGTAATGTTCCGCTGGGGCGCAGATGCCACTACCGGCATGACTTTCACCGAGCAGGGATCCAACTCCAACCTTGTAGGTGTCGTTCCGTTCGACTATTCTCAGCCTAACGAGTTCAGCTACTATTTCGCTCCGAATGACGAAAACTTCATGTATGTGGAGTATATGCTCAACGGCGATATAGTCGGCACATATACGTTCGACGGCTCAGATGGTGGCACCGTCATCCCATATCCTCTGGAAGGCCAGATCACCATCCTTATAGGAGCAACTGCCGGAGCTGCAGAAGATGCTGTAGTATTCGACAGCTGGGGACACTGCCCTGTAATCGACTGGGGCGACTGACACTCCAATACTTTCAAGTAATTTATCCGGCAGGGTGATGGCACTGGAAACGCGTCACCCTGCCTTAAAAATAGAACAGATGAAAATACAGATTCCATTTTTTTTCGCACTATTGGCCACCATGTCCTTTGCCTCTTGCAACGGGACAGAGCAGGAAGAGACTTCACCGGAATATCCGCTACAGTCCTTCTCTCTTTCGATAGGAAGTACCAACTATAATGGCAATATCAATCAGGAGGACCGGACAGTGACTATAGGTGTCATCCGGTATGGCTCCGAAGTGGAAGGTGTGGACTATACGCTCTGCGATGGAGCTACCATATCTCCTGATCCCGAGTCTTTTGTCGGTGCATGGCCCCAGACGCAGGATTTTACTGTCACGAGTGGCAGTGAAAAGTCAGTCTATACCGTGACTCTGACGGCATACATCGGTGAGGAACCGGAGCCTGAGGACCCGGGCAGTGATCTCCCTCCTGCAGGAGAAGTCATATTCTTTGACGGGTTTGATCAGGACAGCGTTCTGCCTGACGAGAATTCATGGGTGCTTTGCACACAGGACGGGGGATCGGCATGGTCCAAGTACATGTCCGGGAGCTATGACCAGGCATTCATCGAGGACGGCTGCCTGGTCCTGCAGAGCGAGAAAGTGGATGGGGAGTACCGTGCCGGAGGTGTCCAGACTATGGGCAAGGTCTGGTTCAAGCATGCCAGGGTAGAGGTATGTGCCCGCTTCAAGACTGCCCAGGGGGCATGGCCTGCTATCTGGCTTATGCCTGAGAATGAAAGGCAGCCTGAGATATACCAGGGCTGGCCGAACGGAGGGGAAGTAGACATCATGGAGCAGATAAGCAACGAGACTGTAGTCTATCAGACTGTCCATACCCATTATACATACGACCTCGGGATTAAGGATCCTGTCACTACGGCTACTCCGTCCTATAATGTCGGAGAGTTCAACACTTATGCAGTGGACATGACCCCTGAGGAGCTTATCTTTTATGTGAACGGACAGGAGCAGCTGCGCTATCCAAACCTCCATCTCGAAAATGAGGCTGAGATGAAACAGTGGCCTTTCGACGGCGATTTCTACCTCATCCTCAATGTGGCTCTCGGCGGCGAGGGTACATGGCCCGGGGCCATCGAGGACTCCGAACTCCCTGCCCGTATGGAAGTGGACTGGGTGAGGGTCTCCGAACTGCTTTGACAATCCGTGGAATCCGTGGGACCGTACCGGCGTCTTGTTGATAATTTAGGTTATTAGGTTAGTTAATTTGTATTTGTTGCATAAAATGTAAGAAAACTCGGTACAGCTTTTAAAGTCTATGTATGCACGATACGGTCTCCGGATTTGACTTATAGAATTCAAATTTAAAGATACATCAATGAAAAGAATCTCATCCCTCATCGCCGCCTTGTCCGGCACATTCATTCTGGCCTCCGCAGGGCTTCATGCCCAGGAGACAGGCTTTGTCAACGCCATCTATTCGGTGGGCTCACGTCTGCAGTCCGACAGGGACATCGTGGAACAGGAGCTCGGCGACTTCGATTTCATCTACCTGGTGGCCCCGCCGCAGTGGAAAGCGAAAGATTTCGACCTGTCACAGAAGCAGATAGAAATCAAGTATGTCAGGGACTTCAGCTATCCTGACGAGGAGTTCATCCGCAAGTACATCAGCACCGTGCACAGGACCGGGGGAAAGGTCCTCTGCTCTTTTCCGGGTTCGGAGTTCATCGACATCGCCACTTCTGAAAAGAGAAGCTGGAAATTTGCCCGCATGATGGCGGCATTCGTGGAAAAGTATGACTACGACGGCATCGAACTGGACTGGGAGCATACCGTCACGGAAGAGCTGCATCTGAAGTTCATGCAGAAGATCCGCACAGAGCTTGACAGGCTCGGCAGGAACGGGCGCCAGTACTGGCTGACCACAGCCCTGCATCACTACAGGAACTACACCCGGGAACAGGCAGAGCAGCTGTGCGCCTGCGTGGACTGGATAAACATCATGTTCTACGACATGGGCGGCGGAATCTGGGGGACCGTGGCCTCGCACAATGCTCCGCTCGACCTCATGAAGGCCGCCGTACTGCGCGACTGGAAGTATTTCCCTCACGGGAAACTCCACATCGGACTTCCGAATTACGGGTTCTATTATAAGGGCATCCTTCCTGGAGAACAGGTCCCTGACGGGAAGAAACTGGACAGTTACGGCAGGTACTGCAACTATACGGAGCTGCCTCCGCTTCTCGAAAAAGGCTGGTACGGACAGTGGGATGCCGCGGCGCAGAGCACCTATTTCTTCTCACAGGACAAGACAGAGTTCATGACTCTGGAGACTCCGCGCTCCATGGATGCAAAACTGGACTGGATAGCGGAGAACGGTTTCGGCGGAGTGTTCTGGTGGGAGTATTCCTGCGATTGGATCCGCCCGGAGAAGCAGGGGGAGAGAGGGAGACACCTTATCACCGATTATGTGACACAGAGGGTCAATGCCTGGAAAGAAGGCTGGAAGCTTGCCTGGGAAGACAATTTCGAGTCGGAGAAAATCGACTGGAGCGTATGGAGCAAGACCGAGCGCGGTACCGCGGACTGGGCGGATACGCAGTCAAAGGACGAGAGATGCTACGGCTTCAGAGACGGCAACCTCATACTCAGAGGCATAGTGAACGACGACCGCCAGGCCGACACGGCGGCATACCTCACCGGAGGGCTTGTGACACAGGGGAAAAAGCCCCTCTCCCCGGGCCGTATCGAGGTCAGGGCCAGGCTTCATGCTGCCCGTGGCGCATGGCCGGCAATATGGCTGCTGCCTTATGACCCCCAGAGCAGATGGCCGAAAGGCGGGGAGATTGACATCATGGAGAGGCTGAACAATGACAGCTTTGTCTATCAGACAGTCCATTCCTATTATACCTATGTCCTCGGCAAGAAGGACAATCCGGTGAATTTCGGCACTATCGGTTTCAATCCTGAAGAATTCAACGTATTCGGGGTGGACATCCTTCAGGACAGCGTCGTCTTCCATGTGAACGGGGTCCGCAATTTCGCGTATCCGAGAGTGAAGGAGATTCCTGACTCGTTGGGCCAGTTCCCGTACCACCAGCCTATGTACCTGCTGATTGACATGCAACTGGGCGGCTCGTGGGTAGGAGAAACTGATCCCGAGGACCTGCCTGTGGAAATGGAGGTCGATTGGGTACGGCACTATATTAAAAAGGATTGAGAAATGTATATTCACGGAAAGGAAATATTAAGGGGCGGCATCGCCTGTGTATCTGCGCTTATCGCATTCATCTCCATTGCTTACGCGCAGGAGACCGCACAAACGCTCGAAGGGAAAATCATGCAGCTTCCTGTCATGGAGGGCAACATCTCTGACAGGACTCCGTTCGACTGGCTCCTTACACCCGAGAAGTCGCGAGCCGGCATCTTCCGCTCGGAGGACGGGAAAAGCATCATTGTCGCCAATGGCATGGTCTCCCGTACATTCCGCGTTTTCCCCAACCTCGCCACGACCAATATTGTCAACCGCATGCTCGGAGAGAGTATGCTCCGCGCAGTCAGCAGCGAGGGCGCGGTCTGGATTGACGGAAAGAAATGGGAGATAGGGGGTCTGGAAGGGCAGCCGGAGAGAGGCTACCTTAAAGAAGAGTGGATAGACTCCATGGTTGCAGTCCCGGGCTCGTTTATCGTGGAGGACTTCGAGACAGGGGAGATAAAGCCGTCTCTCGAATGGAAGCGTGGCCGCTGGGCTTTGAATACGGAGGATGCCACAGGAAAGGAGATTGTGTTTACCCTCAGGGGCAGGGGAGAGACCGGTAACATATATGTGAAGCTGTATTTTTCCGTCTATGACAACATCCCTGTCATCCGCAAGCGCATGGAGGTGGTGAACAGATCCGGCCGGACAGTGGATGTGGACCGGTTCCGGCTTGAATATCTGGCTTTTGCGGAGCCTGAATCCCCATCCGGAGGGGATCCGTCCACTTTCCTGCGTCCCAATATCCATGTAGAAAGCGACTATAACTGCAAAGGCAGTTTCACCGAGAAGGAGACTGACATTACCGAGAAATGGGTCACTGACACTCTGTACACTTCCCAGCGGAACTATGGCCTGCAGACACCGTGCATTCTCGAGGTCTCTCCGCAGTACGGCCCTGACCAGGAAGTCCTGGATGGAGGGGTATTCTCTTCATTCAGCGTTTACGAGATGCCGTTTGACAGCTGCGACAGAGAACGCAAGGGGCTGTTCCAACGCAGGTTCTACAGGACAATAGCCCCGTGGACCACGGAGAATCCTGTTTTCCTGCACCTGACTTCCAGCGATCCTGATGTCATCCGCAGGGCTGTGGACCAGTGCGCCGAGACCGGGTACGAGATGATTATCCTGAGTTTCGGCTCAGGAGCGGATGCGGAGGACATATCCGAGGCCAATATCGCCAAATTCCGCTCTCTTGTGGACTATGCTGCCTCGAAAGGCATCGAGATGGGCTGCTATTCCCTCCTGGCCAGCAGGTGGATCAGCGATGATGTGGATGTGATAAATCCGGCGACAGGCAAGCGCGGCGGGATGACATTCGGCAGTTCCCCGTGCCTTTGCAGCGAATGGGGCTACGAGTACTTCAGGAAGGTGCAGTATTTCCTGGAACAGACCGGAATGAAATGTTTCGAGCATGACGGCTCCTATCCGGGAGACCCGTGTGCATCCGTATCTCATGCCCATCATCGCGGGCTGGAGGACTCCCAGTGGAACCAGTTCCACAAGATAGCCGGTTTCTACCACTGGGCCAGGGAGAACGGCATATACCTGAATGTCCCGGACTTCTATTTCCTGAACGGTTCGAGCAAGACCAGCATAGGGTACCGGGAAGTGAACTGGTCCCTTCCTCGCGACAGGCAGATCATCCACACCAGGCAGCTCAACTATGACTGCACCTGGGAGCGCATCCCGTCGTCTCTGTGGAGTTTCGTCCCTCTGGTACAGTACCATGGCGGCGGTGCGGCTGCCACTATCGAGCCTCTGTGCGAACACCTGTATGAATACAGGACGCTCATGTTCCAGAACTACGGGGCAGGAATCCAGGCCTGCTATCGCGGTCCGCGCCTGTATGACACTCCCGAGACCAGGGATGTGGTGACAGGGATAGTCTCATGGTACAAGAAATACCGCCGAATCCTCAACAGCGACATCATCCATCTCCGCAGACCTGATGCCAGGGACTGGGACGGCCTGATGCATGTCGATCCATGGGGCAGGGAGAAGGCTCTGGCGATGTTCTTCAACCCGCTGGACCATGACATTGTGCGGACAGTCACCTTGCCTCTTTACTATACCGGACTGAAGGACAAGGCCATGATCAGAGAGCAGGAGGGTCCTTCACGCAGATACCGCATCGACCCTGAGTCACATTCCGTGGAACTTTCCGTGACGATTCCGGCCGGAGGATACACCTGGTTCGTTGTGGAATGAGCGGAAATGCAGCTCGCGTAATCCGTGTCCGCCCTATATTTGCCGGAAGAGACAATTTTGATTAATTTTGTGGAGCTGGACCGGTTCAGGAAGAGTCTGGAAGATAGCGTGCGAGATAGCGAGGTTCAGCCCGGATAAGAGACTCAGATACGAAAAGGAGATGATAACGGAAAGGGACTACAGGAACATACTCGAGACCGCCCGCGAGGACGGCTTCGCCGAGGGTGAAGCCAAAGGTCT
>JADILZ010000023.1 GCA_017695065.1 Candidatus Cryptobacteroides excrementipullorum | reverse complement strand
CATTTCTTATAAATCTTCATCGTTTCATTCCTGTTTTCTGTTCTTCCTGTTCACTCTGTTCCGGCTGCCTTTTGGCTGATGCCGCCGTTTCCACGGCATTGCCCTCCCTCTGTCCTTGTCGCATCACATCGGAAAAGAGCGAGGCGGCCAGGTTCTGTTTGTACCCATCCCTGTCCTCGGCAAGCCACATCCGCTGCCACTGCTGCTGCGTGACGGCTCTCGGCTCCGGCTTGCGCCCGTCGATGGTCGCCGCGCACAGGATGCCGTCTTTCTTCGTCTTGAACACGCTGACCCGCTGGATGCGGTCCAGGTCGATGTCTTTCACCCCGCAACTGAACAGGTCAACCTTCAGGTCGGGTTTCGTCTCCGCAAGGGCGTGATACTTGTGCGCCAGCTCCATGCGCACTTTGCCGATGTTGTCCATCGCCTGCTTGAGCGTGGAGAAGAACCGGTTCACGTCCTCTTTGTCCGGATAGACGCTGTAGCCGCTCCCGTTCTCCGGCTTGATGTAGAGCGCCCAGCGGTTCTTGTCGTCCTGTATCATCTGTACCTGGTCGAAACTTACCTCGCAGGCCTGCTTCACCGCAGGAGCTACATCCAACGTGGACAGTTCCTGTATCTCCCAGTTTTTCAGCCGGGCCAGAGATACCTCCTTGCCGGAGAAATAGCTGTCGTCGGGCCTGAATCCCAATGCCCCGTCCGGATTGAAAAACCGTATCTGCTCGAAGCCCTCTTTACGCAAGGCTCTTTCGATGCGGCTCTTGTTCATTCCCGGCACCTCGTTGTCCACTTCCGTCGAAGCACCGGCCGGCAGAACCACATCCGCCGTTTTCGCGGCGTTGTCCCTGACCACAATGATGGTTTTCTTGTCCTTGTCCGGATGTCGGGCTATTTCGTCCGCTATGGCATGGTGTTTCGGAAGTTCCGCCCTCATGTCTGATGTCTGTCTCCGGTTGCGGATGGTGGCGTATTCAATCTTCTCGCCGCGTTCCGCCTTGCGTATCACTTCAAGGGCGTTATTCACGTCGCTTTCGATGGCGGCCATCATGAGCGGATTCTCCTGAAGTTCCCTGTTCCAGTATTCCACCGTCTTCAGACTCTCTTCCGACAGTCTTGCCGGCAGGCCGAGTTCCAGCATCTTGATGCCGGAAGCCACTTCCACAATCAGCCGTTCCTGTTTCAATGCGTCCTCCGAGGGTGCCATGCCGTTTTTCATCACCATGCCTTCACGTGCCAGACGCTGCTGGTGACCGGTGGCGCTGACAATCTGCCGAAGGGTTTCCTGTATATAATCGTGATAGTGGTCGAAATTCCGCTGCCGGGGCATATAGACGGCATCCTTGTCCGTTTCGTAATGGGGCATTCCGCTGCCGTCGTAACGGACGGGGACAAGGCTGTCTTTCATCTTCAGCAGAAAATCATTGAAGCGGATATGCAGCTTCCGGTTGTCCGCTTCCGTATAGCCCCTTTCCGCCACACCGCCGTATTGCCTCAGTGCGGCTTCATAGGATGGTCTGTCCACATCCTGCAGGGTGGTCTGGTCTATGTTGAAGAGGGTGCGCACTTCCCGGTTATGTACGCCCTTGTAATGTTTCCTGTCCTGTTCGTCCAGTCCGAGATAGGCTGTGCGGCTGATGATCTCTTCCGGATTGTTCCGGTTGACATATCTGTTCCAGTTGTAGAAAAGGAAAGGCACGCCCCGCTCATGCTCCCGGACGGACATACCCATCGCTTTGGCTTCATTATAGTGAATGAAAAGATTTGACCCGCAGCCGTTCTTGTCCGAGTGCAAAGCCATGAAAAGGGCATTGAACGGACTGACGGACACGCCGCGCGGATGGAACTTGGGATAGCCTTTGCCGGATGCGTTCAGCCAATACCCGTTTGCGTTCGAGGCTCCGTTCAAGGCTTCGGAAAGCAAGTCTATCTGCTTCCTCTCTGCATTTTTCTCTATGGGTGATTTTTCTTTCATACTCCGTATGCTGTTTTAATGGTCGGTTATTGGATGCCCCGCGTCCGAACGATGGTTTCAGGACGGTTGTTGTCGTAATTCTGGGAAGCCATCTGATTCATCCGGTCACTTTGGGCAAGCACGGCGTTGGCCAGCGTGTTCAGCGGCAGGGCACCTTTCCTGTAGGCATCGGCCACCACCGGACTGAGCTGGACGGTGCACGGCACATGGTCTATCGTGGCCACCAGCGTACAGCCTTGCAGCACCGGATTGACGATGCGGGGATTGAGCGGCTCGTCAGGATAACGCTTGTATTCGGTTTCCCTGTTTCCGGCGGTCAGCCCTTCCGACTGCTTGCGTTCCAATGCCTCATGTCCGGCTTTGTTCAGCAGGTTTGCCCCGCCCAGGCCGATAAGGAGCATCTTCAACAGCGGATTACGGACAAACAGGCCCGCCACGATGCTTGCCATCGGCAGCAGGTTGTCTTTCAGTCGCAAGGATTGTGTCTTTCCCGTGAATGCTCCCAACAGGATGTCCGGAAGCATGGCCATGATGTAACCGAGGTTGCCGGTGATTTCACCCAGCCCGTCCAGTCCCACTGACCGTAACAGCCCGTTCCAGCCGTTTTCGTTGCTTTGGATGGCTGATGCAGATGGATTCTCCTGCCCGACAGTCGCAGTTTCTTCGTCGCCGTGAATTTGGGTTTGTGATTCTGTCCTGTTTTCTTCCCTCTGCTCCTCTTGCACTACAGCCTGCCCGTTCTTGTCCTCCGCTTTCTGCCTTTCCAGATCCCGCAGGTAGGCTTCTTCCTGGCCGGGAGCTACAATCAACGGAACATCCTTGTATTTTTCCTTCCGGTCATGTTCTGTTGCCCCGAAATCGGGCCACCACTGTGTGTTTCCCACTTGCATCCATTTCGTGAAGTCAAATTCGCATACAGGTATTTTCTTGCGCAGCACATTGTTTGCAGCGGCAAGGGTGACGTTTTCTTGGGGAGAAATGGCTGCGGCTTCCTTCCGGAACGTGGTGAAAACATTGCCGTCAATGCCGAACACGCCCTTGCTGATGCACGTTTCCACCGTAGGGCCTTCCGGCTTGTCCTTATCGAGATGTCCGGCAACGGCGGAAACGGCGGCATCCGCTCCAATGAACTTGGCGAATGTCGTCCACGACCCAGCGCCGCCCAGCATGAGAGTGTCCACAGAAACCCCCAATGCCCAGGCTGCACCTTTCTCTACCTTGCCCGGACGGTAGGCTGCCTCTCCTCGGGCTTCTATCTCTTCGGCAAGCGGCGATCGACCCAACACCTGCGGCAGTCCCAGCAGGCTCGACTCCGCCGCCTTGCGGATGATGTATTCTGCGGACGATTTGGGCATCCGTTCCTTGACCAGCCTGTCTATCATCAGCTGCTCCACGCGGTTGTCCACATAGGCATAGGCAAGGTCACAGCCCAGTTCCTTCGACAGTTCGTCGTACCGCTCCCTGCCGATTTCCTGCACGACGGCATGACGCCATTGTCCGGCGATACAGGCAAGGTCATGCTGCATCTCGTCGGACGAGACGATTTTCTCCCGGCACATCGCGATGTAGTCCTCGGTGGTTTTCGAGTTCCATTCTCCCGTGACCTTGAGGGTCTGGTAAGGGTCGCCGAGCGGCTGACCCGCCGTCGCCATCATGCTGAGTATGCCGCCGATGGAGGTGGAGTATTCCTTCATCTCCTCGCCCTGTTTCTCGTTCAGGTACGCCTGCGTCTGTTTCATGACGGGAACTATGTGGCAGACGAAATAGTTGTCCATAAGGGATTCCGTCTCCGCAAACTGTCTGCTATGTTTTATTCCTTCCATTATGTTGTCATATCATATCAAGTTCACCTGTTTCAGTAACTGTTCCTTTGTCTGTTCGATGGCGTTGCGGTACACCTCCATCTGCTTGGGGAAGAACGCTTCGAGCCATGCGTCCTTTCCGATGCGGTCGTGGATGAAGTCCACGGCCTGTGTCCGCTCGATTTCCACCGATGCCTCGCCTTCCTCCCGGTTGTTGAACCAGGCTTTGGTCCACCACCGGATGCCGGCACGGTCGGGATAGACGGTGACCGCCCTCGGTATGTCGAAACTCTGGATGTCGATGTCCAGTTCCGCCAGCGGGTCGATGATGCCGCTGGAGGCTACTGCTTCGGCACGAAGTTTTTTTTTAAGTTCCCGCCGCCCATTGTCGAAAGGTACACCTCATGCCGCAGGGCGAGGTAGTTCAGGAAGTCCGCTATCAGCAGGTTCTGTACCTTGCACACCAGAGGCAACGCTTTCTGTCCCAGACCGAGCGGGTTTGCCATGCTCGGCATCCGCTCATAAAAATATGCTTTCATCGCACCGGTCGTGAAGATGTTGCGAAGCGATTGCTCCGTATGTTCCGGCACCGTGTATCTTCCCAGCCGAAGGTCATCCATGTAGAGCGGCAGGAAACGGAACATCAGCCGTTCTATTTCCTCCCTGTCCCGTTCATAGTCGGTTTCCGGTGCGCCATCGTAGAAGCCGTCAGCACTGTCGCCGCCCGCTTCCTGCATGGCCTTGATGTTGCCGTACAGCATGGCGAGGAACTCCAGCGGATCCATTTCCTCGCCTTTGAACTTGACCCCGACATGCAACAGGTCGCCGCTCATCGCTACCGTCTGCCCGGCTTTCACTTGCCTGCCGAATTGGGCGAACACATTGGACAGGTGTCCGTATGTCACTTCATATTGTCCGTAGCGGATGGTCTGGCAGATGCCGTGTGTGGGGTCGTTGCCTACACCCGACACGACACCGCTGGCCACGGCGGACAGCAGGTAACGCCGCACGTCGAAGTCGATGCCGTGGTGGAAAAACTTCTCGCCGCTCTCCGGATGGTTCTGCTCGCCGTAGCCGAGCGACAGGCTCACATCCCTGCCGTCAGGTTCTGCGAACGGCATGCAGTAGCCGCTGTCGGAGTGCAGTATCATTTCTTCGGTATATTTCATTTTCTTATTTGTTTGATGTCCTATCTTCTCATGCCTCCGCCTTGCGCCTGTCCCTCTTCTGTGGAAAGGCCCTGTGCGGAATTTCTCTGTGCGCTCTCCGGAACTTCCGTGCGGACAAGCCCGGCATTGTTGCCGATGAGCATCATGCCCAGGAACAGCCCGGCTATCTTGCCGAGCCAGCCGGTGCGCCCGAAGACCAGGAATGCGGCGGCGATAAGTCCCGCTATGCTCAGCCCGGACACGTTACCGCGTCCGAGGTTGCTGAAAAAACCGCCGATCATGTTCCCAAGTCCGCCTCCGGTGGCCTGGCCTATGAAGTTCGACACTCCATTCAGGCTGGAGCTGATGCTTGCCGCCGCACCGCCCACCGCCTCGGCTGCTTCTCCGGCCTTTCCTTTCAGTTCTTGTATATCCTCCGTCGTACCGGCAAGGGCATTCGTGGCCGATTCGCCGATGACGGTATCGCCCACAATCCTCGCCACGCTTTTGTCCGTGGTCAGCTTTTCCCACGCCACATAACCGGCCGCACTGCCTATGGCGGCGGTCTTCATCGCCTGACCCGCTCCGCGCAGGGTCTGCGAGGGATGCAACACGGCTTGTCCCGCACTCCTCCCTGTGGCTGCGGCGGCCTTGCCCATGTTCTTGGCGGCCTTGCCGCCTGCTTTCAATAATGCGTCCCAGAATCCCATATCTGTTCTATATATTTAAGGTCTTACTTTCCTTCCGTTCTGCTTCCATCTGCGTCGGGCGGCTTCCACGATGTCGCGCTTGTCCGCAACGGGAAGCGAACCGCCGTCAATCTCTATCCAGATGTCGCCCATCGTGGTGTATTTCACCGCTATGGTCAGGCGTTGCAGTTTCTTGTTCATCAATTTGAGTTTCGGACGGATGCCGAACACAACTTCCATCCGTTCTTTCTCCGTCATCTTGTTGTCCGACAGGCAGGCGGTACGGATGTCGTTCACGATTTCCACGCTGCCGAGTATCAGTTCCCGGTATATTTTGTTCCGGCGTGACGAGAGGGCGACGGCAAGGGCGTTGGACGGATGTCTCGCAAGCTGCTGCGAGAAGTCGCCTAAATTGTCCGTCAGCCGGCTTATCTCATGGTAGAAGCCGTAGGTCTGGGCAGCATAGCAGACAATCGAGCGGAACGAGTCCAGATAATTGTTGAACTCCCGCTGCAGGTCGGTGGTACCCTCTATCTCCTCCTTTGTCCAAATGTGACCGGTAGTCTGCAGTAGCATCACCTTTTCCTGGCTTTTCAGTTCTTTCTGCGCCTTGTCGGTATAGAGCAGGATCATGCCTGCCAGTACCGGGTCGTTCTGTGCCCGGACTTTCGGAGAAGCGGCACACAGCAGTAGAATACAGGTCAATGTCATCGTCAGCTTCTTCATCTTTTCATCCTTTTTAATGTGCGAGTGCGGCTGCCCTGCGCCATCGGGTCATGGCCAGCCGTGCCACCTCTCCATTATCACGGTCCAACATCCCGGCTGTCACATTGTTCCATACGTCGTTCAGCGTATAGTACCGTATGCTCAGGTAGAGCAGGTGCAGTTTCCGGCTGAAAGCCGACAGTTTGTCGTTCAATGCCCACAAGGTCTTGCTGCGTTCTGCGCCTGTCAGCATGTTTTCCGTGCCTCCTTTCGCCACGGCATCGTTCAGCAGCGTGAACACGGAGACCAGTTCCGTGGCCGTCTCGATATAGAGGTTGTTCATGCTCATGCTGGCGATGATGCCCTGCGGGTTGTTTTTGATGGCCTTGCCCAGTTTGCCGAGGGTGAGGAATATCCTCACGCCGTCGTTGTACAGGTGTGTGCAGGCTTTCAGTGACGAAGCGAAGCCGCTGGCCGTCTTAAGGTAGTTGTTGTATTCTTTCTCCCATTGATGTATCCGGTTGAACTCCGCAGCAATGCTGTTCTGCAGTACCGCCGTCTGGGTTTGTCCCTTTATCTGTTTGTCAATCTGGCCGTTTATCAGCTCGTTCCCTTCGGCAAGAGCCACCCATTCCAACGGGTTGGAGGCCGCTATCTGCGCCTGCGCAAGCTGCGGCAGCAGGAATGCGAGCACGGCGGCAAGGATGATGCTAATGGTTCGTGATTTCATATATTCCCTTTTTTCGTTTGTTGTATTCCACCCGTCCCCGGATGAGCGGAACGATGTCGTCCTTCCGTCTCATGCCTGTAAGGTCGAGCCGGGGCGTGTTCCGGTCCGTAGAGAAAATGCGCACCGTCTTCAGTCCGCAGAGCTGCTGCATCAGGCTCTGATGTTCCTGGAAGTCCACGATACGGTACAATTCCATATAGTCCACCTTTCGGACGAACACACCCTGTTCACAGACAAGCTGCTCGATGCCGATGTGGTAGTGTATCCTGCACAGGTAGATGAAGCGGTACAGCAGGACAAGCGACAGGAAAAAGAAGACAGCAACCCCGGCAACCGGGTATGGCACGCCTTCCATGCCGCCGTAGATGCCACCGGCACAGCACACGGCAAGGGACGGCAGCTCGTCGATGACGAACTGCATCTTGTGTGGTCTCAATACGAGACTTTCCGGCTGTGATATGGATGGTGTCGTTCTCATCGGTGGAAGCCTGTTTTTCGTTCCTGTTCCGTATCTTCTTCTCTGGGACGGTTCTCTCGGGCGGATGTTTCCTGTCTTATGCCTGCCAGCAGCTCGTCGTTCCAGTCCTTGCAGGGAGCTTTCGGCTCTTCCCGCACGAACCGGGTGTCATCCTTTTCGTCCAGACCGAGAAAATCCCGCAGCCCATTCCGGAAATCCCTGTATTGTCTGTTCATCAGGCTTTCCTGTTCCTTTATGTCATCCGGATGGCACAGCCCGCTTGAGCGCATGGACATGACCTCTTCCCATGCGGCTTCGTATTTCCCGTAACATGACCGCAGGGTGTCAGGCAACAGGTCGGCATTGCCTCCGTCAATACCGCCTCCGGCAGGTATGGTTTCGAGATAGGCTTTTCGCTCCGGCGTGGACTCGATGCCAGACTTGACTATCCGGTGAATCTCTTTCTTGAGATTGTCGGTAAATTCCCGGCCTGCCGCATCGGTGTCGAAACAGATATGCTGCCGGGCGGAACGGGTACGGGAGATTACCCCACGCATCTGCTCCACGGTAGGAGTTCCACCGGTGGAGACGAACACGGCTTTTCTCAAATCCTTGTTCTCTTTCTGGTATAGCTGGTAGTAGGACATGGCATCATAGCCGCTCTCGAACCAGTAAATGTGGGTGGCATCACCCAGGGCTGTCCCGGCAGGACTGCCAATCCACAGACCCGCACTCGAATTGCTTCCTTCGGCCTTGCCTTTGTAGCTGCCGCTGCCGTCCATCCTTGCCCGGCCCCGTTCCTCGAATCCCACGACCTTTTCCGGCTCTTTGGGCAGGCGGAGCGGGAATGCAAGGTTGGTATAGGACGACCCGTCCGGCCTTTTCCGCGTGGCCAGACAGAAATCTCTATGAAAGGCATATTGGGTGTACAGGTCTATGCCCCTATGTTTGAAGAAAAAGTAGAATTTCTTCTGTGTCTCTTTGTCCTGGGGGTTGAACTTGTGGATGTCGTAGTCGTCTATATTGAAGGGCCTGATGTCCCGTCTGGGCTGTATGATGCGTGTCTCCCTCTCGGGGATGGGCTGGTTCAGCAGGCGGTTGCAAACGAGGTTCACCAGCCTGTCGCCGGATATGCCCGCCCGGTATTCAGCAAAGAACTGCGGATGTTCCTTGATGAAGGAGATGATGTTGTACAACTTTTGCTGGGGCGGCTGGAAACAGCACTGGCCGTTGGCCGTGACGATGAATTTGTCACCGCGCACACGCCTGCCGTCGCTGTCTGTCCGGACGTATGACGGATAACGCAGGCCGTCCCGCCTGTTCAGCCGGTAGCCCGCGTCAATGAGCACGTCCTGTATGGTCAAGCGCCGCAGAAAGTCATCGTATGTCAATTCGTTTCCGTTCATAGGCCTACCTCCCCATACGCAAGTCACTTATCTCCCGGTTCATCTCGGCCTCGAAATTGCGTATCGCCACATCCCTTGGCGTGTCCACACCCGGTTTGAAATAAGGTCTGGGCGGACCGCCGAACCGTTCGCCGTAGAACTCCGGCGCATGATGACTGTGCTTTATCCCGTGTACGACACCGGTCGTGACGACGGCTCCGGCTGTCAGGGCGGCGAATATCTTCACACCGAGGTCTTTCCGGGCTTCGGGGCGCATCTTCATGTCCACTTCGCTGAATATCTTCGAAAAGAGCTTCATGCGGTGGTAGTCATCGACCGCCAGGAATTTGTCATAGTCCTTCTGGCTGATTTCGTGGCTGACGACCTGCCCGTCGATGACGGCGGTCATCCTGTACTTGCCCTCAGCCTCTGCCGGATGGACGGCTATCTCGCTTACTTCCACTTCGCGCCCATGACGTCCTTCCTTATACCAGCCCCGGTTCTCGTTGAGATAGTAGAGATCCCTGCCGTCAATCACGGCTCCTTCGGACATCTGTTCCTCGGCAAGTCCCTGTTGCGGTTGTTCTTCAAAAAGCGTTTGTTCCTGCTGTTGGTGCCGTGCCAGGTCTTCCTGCACTTCCGGATGCAGGCCGATACTGATGCGCCGGTCGCTGTCCAGGGCTTCCATCGTCACCTTGTCCCGGTAGTCCGCTGCGATGATGTTATTGAGAAGCTCGATGCGTTTCTCTACCGGATGTTCTTCAATGGAGTTGGAGGTCAGCACCGCCGTCTCTTCCGCTGTCAGGTCATAGACGAAATCGGCGGAAACCGACTCCGACTGCACGGTCAGCGTCCGCTGCTCCGCATCCACGATAAGGCCGTGCGAGGACAGGCACTCCTGCCATTTCTCGTTGGAGAAGTACACGGGCGAGCTGACCAGTTCCTTGTAGGGCTTGGCCGGCTCGCTGCTCCGTTCCCGGGTGACAAGCGGCGTGATAACGCTTTGCAGGTTCTGTAAGACATCCGCAGGTTGCGCCGCAATCTCCCTTTGACCACCTTTATAATAGAATCCGTAACCGCCGGATTGCAGCTCTCCGGGCTTCATCCGTCCGTCCCAGCGTTCGGCGACAACGGGGCCGGGATAAAACAACTGCCCACCGACCCTGCGCAGGTGAAAGCCCCATTGCTGGCGGGGCGTCCATCCGAGGAACGGGGGTGGCAGCCCCCTCCACCCGGTGCGTCCGTATTCGCCGATACCGATGCGGTATCCGTGAAGTCCCATCGCGACACGGCCGTTGGCGTTCCGGGCATGGACGAAATCTTTGGGCATATAAAAGTCATTGCCGACAATGCTGGTAAACACATTGTAGGCTTTCTTGTTGGCCGTATTCGTACCCCAGTCGGTCAGTGCCAGCATCTGCCGCTCCGTGATGGGATAGGCAAGCAAAGGCGAGTCATGCCCCTGCACGACCAGGCTGTAGCCTGCGCCGTCAGGCACGATATGGGCCTGCATACCGTTGCGCATCAGGATGTCGCGCATCTCCGGCTGCAGATCCATCGCCCGTGGGTTGGTATTCTTTCGTATCGCCATTGTCTGATGATTTGGATTGTCTGTGATAGATTAAGCGTCTCCGTTTTCGAGGGCATATTCAAGTTCCCTGTCCTTGAAATGGACAAACTCTTCCGCCGACGGGTCTCCGACTAAGAAGTCGTTTTCCTTGCAGTAAAGAAGATACTCCTCCTGCCATTCGGCCGAGTGGTGATTGACAAAATCGAGCCAGCCGTATTCGCCGCTCTCCAGCTTCTCTATAAGGATGTCCTCCGGATAATACTGTTCTTTGTGCATGGTCGTGACGGTTATAAGGGTTATTTGTGAAGGGCTGCGGCACGGTTGCGCTCGGCGCTTTTCTTCTGTTCGTTCCACATTTCTTCAGTATAGTCGTCTTCGGAGACATAATTGAGGTTGCCGTCATCGTCCATGACCCAGCACCCGTAGCAGCCGAAGGTGTATTTATCCCATTCCCGTCTGGTCTGCTCGCGCCATTTCTCTCCATCGCCGTGGCAGAAGCGGATACCCGTCCTTGTATTGAGGTCGATGCCCACGGTGACAGGCTCGTCATCAACGACAATGGTCAGCGGTTCTCCGTGTTGCAGGCTGTTGACCTCTGCCGTGCCGAGGTGAAGTTCCTCTGCGGCCACCTGCAGATTGCGCCCGATGATGGGGGTAGGCACGGAAAGCACCTGCTTCGTCTCCGGGTCTATCTGCACGAATGCCTTGCTGTGGCGTCCGTCGGAGGTCTCCACGTCAACGATGACAGCCTTGCCGTCGAGTAGCTGTTTCTGTTGCGCCTCGCTGTATTTCTCCAGCGGGGAGGATTTCAGCACCGGATAGAATACCACGTCCGCCTGACCGTCGTCCCTGCGGATAAAGGCGATGCGTGTGCGACTTTCAAAAGTCTCACCGTTCTCACCGGTCACCCGGACAGGAAGCACAGGCGAATGCTTTCCTTGGCAAATGTCCTCAAGGACATACATGGGGAGATCCTCTATCATTTCTTGTGTAAGCCCGAATTTGGACAGTGTTCCAAACGGCAGTTCCGTCAAATCAAATCGTACTTGCTTCATATTATAAAATCAAATTCTAAATCATACTTTGCAAAGATAGATTGAATTTATTGTGACAGGCAAATATATGGAATAATAAGTAGTTGAAATATACTATTTTTATGATTAGAATATGATTTCGGCTTAAAAATCATATTCTAAACAGTTAAATAATCATATTCTGATAAGAAATGGATTAGGATATTTGCACAGGGTGGATACGCCTTGTTACCTTTGCAGCATGAAAACAAAAAAATGGATGATGCTGGCTGCCGGTGTCATTATGACCACGACACCGCTTTTTGCACAGTTCAATACGGTCATGCCCGGTAGGACGACAGGTGTATCGGAATCTGTATCGCTGAAAGACGACGATATGGGGAACCGGCAGGGAAAGGCTTTTATGGAAGGATGCCTGTCTGAGGAAAAAAGCGCACCGGCATCGTCAGGCGAAGCCGGAAAGGAGAAATGGGTGCAACGCTATCTGAGCGTGTGCTATCCGCTCCGTAAGATGAAGGTCAATTCGCCATACGGGTACCGGACGGACCCATTTACCGGAAAGAGGAAGTTCCACAACGGCATAGACCTGCACGCGCGGGGTGACAAGGTGCTGGCCATGATGGAGGGCACGGTGATCAAGGTCGGACAGGACAGGGCTTCGGGAAAATATGTGGTGTTGCGGCACGGTGAGTTCACCGTCAGCTACTGCCATCTCTCGCGGATACTGGTCGGCAAAGGGGCTGTTGTCCGTCCGAGGGATGCGGTCGGCATTACGGGAAACACGGGACGCAGCACCGGCGAGCATCTGCACATCACTTGCAGGCGCAACGGGAAGAGTGTGAATCCGGCTAAGATTTTCAATTACATCAAAACCACACGGGAGAAATGCCTGGCGGCATTGGCAGAAATGTCATAAGACCTATGGCTCGTGCGTGATGGCGCGGACGATATGTCCGCCCCATACATGGGCCTTTATCAGGAACAGCGGCGGAACCGTAACGGTCTTTCCGTAGAAGATGGCGGCCACCACTTCGCCGCCGCACCGCTCTATCTCTTCCTTGTAGTCGGTAAGGCTCTGGCCGCTCGTGAACACATCGTCCACGATGATGATTCTTTTTCCCTTGATGTCGCCTGTAATATTGTAGTTTCTTTCAAGGATGCGTTCGCTGCCCTTGCACTCGTGCAGGCTCTCGCGTTCACTGTGTACATCGACATCATACAGTCCGGAGGTGAGTTCCTTCCGGTGGGTCGTGATGTACAAGTCGAGCCGCTTGAACCGCTGGCCGTATTTTATCCAGTTGCTGCATGGCATGAACATGACATGACAGGAAGCGGTGTCCACCGGCAGGGCGGCCATACAAGCCTTGAAGAAGTCGATGCCGTGGTTCTCTCCCTCTTTGAAGGCATAGAGAGTACGGCAGAACCCACGCTGTTCTTCGTCAAGCAGCCTTTTGTAGCGTGACGGATAATAATGGCCGTAGAACGTCACGCTTATGCCACGGAAACGGAAAGGCTTGAGCGGATGCCTGTCCTCGTAAAAATCGGGATGGGCGAAGCAGAACATACGGCAGGCATCCCTGTGCCCGGCCATCACAGCCAGACGGCAGTGGCGGTCACGGTCCTCGGCTTTATCGGCGAGCAGGGCAGCGGCAAAAGCGGCTTCCCCGGCTTTCTTCCGCCAGTACCCGGCCAGACAGGACAAGCCTATCGCTATGCCGACCAGTATCAGGAAGAGCAGCCTCGGTTCCATTACAATTCAAGTGAATTGTCCTTCAGCAGGAAATCATAAATACTGATGGTTGTAATACCTACTTCATCTCTTGTTACAGGACTTTCTTCACCGATGACAATAATTTTCTTGAACGAATCGTCCACTTTCAGTAGGGATGCCCGTTCCTGTTTTATCTTCTCATCAGACTCCATTCGGTAAGCCGACTGTATGTAGTACCGCCTGCTTCCCAAGTTGCAGACGAAATCGACTTCAAGGCTGGAACGCTGCTGCCTGCCGTTTTCATCAGTCACAACAACCGGAACGGTACCTACATCCACATTGAACCCACGTATCCGTAATTCATTGTAAACCATATTCTCCATCAGATGACTCCTTTCTGATTGACGGAAATTGATGCGGGCGTTGCGCAATCCCAAATCCATGAAGTAATATTTGTAAGGGGAGTTGATATATCGCTTTCCTTTGATGTCATAGCGGGTGGACTTTTCAACCAAAAACGAATCGATCAGGTAATCGATATATTCTTTGACCGTATCATAAGAGATGCTTGACTTCTTCTCGCTCCGGAAAGTGTTCGCCAGTTTGTTCGGGTTTGTCAACGCTCCGATACCGGAAGCCATGATGTTGATAAGTTCCTCCAGGTCATCGTCCTTGCGTATCTCATAGCGGTCTTTGATGTCTTTGATATAGGTCTCGTCGAACAAGGATTTCAGGAATTTCGCTTTCTGTTCTTCCGTATTATATGACAATATCTGCGGAAGACCGCCATATAGCATATATTCATTGAAGCCGGCCTGGATACTGCCCGGATAAACAGACATGTATTCACCGAAACTCAAAGGGTACATTTTCACTTCAAAACCACGCCCCCTGAACTCTGTGGCTATATCCTTGGAGAGAAACTTTGCATTACTGCCTGTTACATACACATCTACATTCCGCATCCTTAAAAAGCCATTCAGGACATCCTCAAACTTATCGAGCATCTGTACCTCGTCAAGCAGAAGATAATACATGGCGTCATCCGCAATGCGGCTTTCCATGTATGCGTACAGATTATCGGGATTTCTCATTTCCCGATTCTTATAGTCTTCCAAATCCACTTTTATGATATGGTCTGAAGCGATGCCGCCCTTTTCGAGCCAGGAGGCGAATATTTCAAAGAGAAGATAGGACTTGCCACATCTGCGCATACCTGTTATGACCTTGATCATGCCGTTATGCCGCAAGGATATGAGTTCGTCCAGATATTTTTTTCTTTCTATATGCATCATGATAATCGAAATTTATGTCAGTTTGTGACAGAGTTTTCGATTACTAAGATAATCGCTTTCAACTATACTACAAAATCCTAATCGAAAAAACTGTCATTTTCTGACATCTTTTTCGACTATGATACTTTTTCCTGGTGACAGGATCACTAAGATTGGCCGTTTATCAATCCGTTGGAACAAAATTAAATAGGACTGGTCCTACTGATATATCCAGAAGATTGGAACAAGAGTATTGACTGACCATGTCATTGTCTGAACCGAACGATGACAACGGAACATATTCCGACATCGGCTTTTTCCCAAGAAGGATACTTCCCTTTCGTTCTTGAACCGAATAACGGGTCTTGAACAAATCATACTGCCGGTCAAGCGGCAAATTGAATTTTTCCACAATCTCAGCAGCTTCCTTCCAACTTGGACCAATGTAGCGTAAGGTCTCTGCCACATGTTGCCGACCATACTTGTGTCTCAGATATGATACAACAAATTGAAGATTTTCCTTGTGGACCATAAACCTTATTTCCGGATATCTATACTCGCGATTACTTTGGAATCTCTCCGGCAGATTAGATTCAACGGGATCAGACTCCACAATCCCCAGAAGATAATTTATAAGCGAACTTACCATATCTCTACTTCCGGGAATCAGAATCTTTCCGTTTCCCTTGCAAGTCCATACAAGATCCCTGAGAATCAGGAACAGATTGGCAAATCCGGATTCTGTTGCCATCTTGAGTTCGTTTTCAAGCCGGCCACTATGTGCTGTGTCGCTGCACCCTTTCTGTTCCAAAGCGTCCTCACAGAGCCGCCGAAGAAATTCATCCTGCGAACACCCTTCAGGAACTGGATAATCCGGCACCTCAGGAGGACACTCTATACTGTAACGCTCCACCTTGTCCAGCACCTTCATCGTATTGCTGACCACTTCCGGATGTTCAGGGAAAAGTGCGAGCATTTCCTGTTCGGATTTCAGATACTCCTCTCCTGTACATAACGGACTGTACTGTTCTCCTTCAAACAGATATTCCGCCAAGACGGCATCCTGCAAGGCCGCGTCCTCTTTCATGACGAAATGCACATCGTTAGTCGCGACAACATCTACGTTATACTTTTCGGCAAGACCGAAGATTGCAGCATTGACCTTGTCCTGTCTCTCTCTGAGATTGTGGCCTTTGCCGGGTTTCGACCAGTTGTGCGCCATGACTTCTAAGTAGAAATCGTCTCCGAAAACCAGCTTGTACCATCTTATGGCAGCCTCCGCCTTATCCAAGTCATCGTTCAATATCGCCCGCGGTATCTCTCCTGCAATGCAGCCGGACAAGGCTATCAGGCCATCGTGATTAGCGGCAAGAAATTCATGACTCACTCTCGGCTTGCCTAGGAATATACCTTCCAAGTGACTCGCAGTTACGATTTTGATTAAATTCCTATAGCCAGTCAGATTCTTTGCCAGCATCATCAGATGAAAAAGCCTGCGATGCCCGTAATCCTTTATTTTATGATCATAATGGTCGGTCAAATATATCTCGCATCCGATAACAGGTTTAATACTCGGGTATTCTTTTGCCACGGACAGGAATGTCGGAACTCCAGACAGTACTCCATGATCCGTAATAGCCAGTCCTGATTGTTTCAATTCCTTTGCCCGTCTGAACAGTTCCCCGATTCTGGCAACCCCATCACAGATGGAGTAAGTAGTGTGGACATGCAGATGTGCAAATGCCATAATTTATAAGTTTATTCATTTTTACAGACACAAAATAAAAGCCCACCTGCGCCAGAAAGCGACGCAAGTGGACTGAATTGACAGGTGAAGTGCTGTTTATTTTTTTTGCATATCGATTTCGTTAATGGTTTCAATGACCTTCTGTTTGATTGCTTTAGGGTCAAACTCGGTCTGCCTGATAATTTGCGTATATTCTTTTTCAATCCATTCGAATCCCTGCAGGGTTAAGTCGCAAGGTTCATTATTGCTGCATTTTACTGTCAGACTGCATGATTTTTCCTTATTGTCATATCGTATGTCTATCTTATATTGTACATTGTCCATAACGACACAGTTATACAATTTATCAGCCCAATACCAGACGCCCCACTCCCCGATACCTATCAAATGTCTGTCATTTCTTTTATCTGCCTTGTAATCTCCTCCGAATTCCTTCAGGATTAAAGCATTATAGCGCAGTATACATCTGGTATGTCTTGAACCCTTGACATAGATATTATAATCATTTCTTTTTTCATCATCTCTGATATCACAAGAGCATGAATTATGCGTAAAATCAAGCAGATAATTATCAACGGCAAAATCAGTATACTTATTAACCGTAGTACAATGTGTTTGAATATAGCTGCTCATAGATTCTGGACTTCCATCACCTATTTCATCAATGAATTCCTTAAAAGCATCAGGATTATTATCGATTAGTCTCCTCCAGTCCGACCATTCCCAACCGAACGTCTGGTACACTCCCCTTCTTACGGGCAGGTAGTCTCGTAACCCGACAATCAATGCCCTACGGAGCGTATCAATTTCATGTCCAGTACGGTCTTTCCCAGGAAACAGTGCATCAATTAAATCTGCGTAATGCCTGAATTTAGACAAATCGAACTTGCCTGTTTCATCGCAACTCCATCCGATTAGTATTGACAAGTCTCCATTCCATATCTTATGACTTCCTATATCGCGTCTGCACACCCTCCAGAATTCCTCTTCAATGTCAGAATATTTAATTTTGCCAAGAATACCAAGAAAAGGAACAATTACACTGATTGATATTTCATCATCATCTCTATTGATTGAATCCTGAATGAGTTGTACCAGTTTGCATTCTTTTTCGTCAAAAGGAGGTGTCGGATAATCTTTGTCGTTCCAATTTTTGCCGCAGTTCTCCAATATAATTTCATAAAAAGTCTTTCCGCCATAACATTCCCGATATTTTTTCAGAAGCTTTAGAAGAGGTATATGATTCAATATCCGTCTCCGTTGGAACGCATTGTATACCCGTTCATATACTCTTCTATGCTCGTATTTGTCAAAAGTATGGAATCTGCATGCGCATAACAAAGATTTAAGAATCAACATATTGGCATCTTTTACCCCATTTACTTCATCACCGAAAAGCCTGTTGATTTCTATCTTGAACTCAGAACTATACAAAGCCTCCAGGGCAGTGAAATAATGCCAGATCTCCTTAAGATTAATTTTGCCAAGTTCAATATCTTCTTTTGCCGCTGTCGGGTCAAGTACATCATGCTCTCCGCAGGTTTCCAATTCCCAAACAAGCCTAATGAAATTATTCATTGCCACATTTATGCAACTGATCTCCCTGTCGCCTCGTATCCTGAAAAAGAATTCTTCCCAGTTATCCCATACTTTACCCCAGTTCCTGTCTTTGTCCTGTTCGTTTTTCATAAGCAGAGGTTTCAGGTGTTCTGCACTGTCCAAAGCCTTTCCTCTGCTGTTCATCGTTATATACAGTTCTTCCCCCATCGAGGTCTTGTCCACAGGATAATACCAGAACGACACATTGAGCAAATTATCGTAGTCATATTCCAGCCCTGTGGACTTCAGACAATCGAGAAAATTAATCATTGACCTGATAGTCAAATCATTATCATAATATTGGTGATACCATGGGCTGTCCAGTATCTCTTCCCGTGAGCAGACCCCGCTCGCAAAAAGATCTTTCATAAACTGCTCTGTATTAGTCCTTACTCGGTATGTAAAGGCCATATTGGCAGAATCTGTCTTCAATCTCCGTCTAAAATCTTCGGTATTCTTCGGATTTTTAAGTGACAGATAATATAGCAGCAGCACGAGAGTGGTAAAGCGTTGCTGGCCGTCAATAATATATTCTTCTCCGTTCCTTGAATATGAATAGAGGAATCCTAATTTGATATTCCCTGCTTCTGCATCCTTTAAAGTATCAATAAACTGAACGAATATTTCTTTTCGGGACCCCCAGACATATTCTCTCTGGATTTCTGGTACGACTATATTCTTTTCAAGTAGTTCTGATAAATGTTTCTGTTCCATGGCAAATTATGCTATAAAATTTTTAATTGTACTGGAAAGAGCTTCCGCTGTTTTTCTTATGTCCTCGAGTGTCCACTTGTTGTCTTCTTCTGATGTAAATGCCTTCAATGTGTACGGGCGGATTGGCTTGACTTTTTCTTCACTCTTTCCTTTGATTTTTTCCACATTCCCAAAATAATGTGAAAGAATTATCGTTTTCTTTTTATGAAATGAAGCATTGCGATAATCATAGCAACGATTTACACTTAGATCGAGCAGGACAAGATTGCCTATTGAATTCAAACCGTATGCATTCAGTTCCGATACGATTTTATCAATCTGTTTTTGTGTATCAGAGCTACTCTCAAGACTTGCTTTCCATCGTTTTATGGTATCTTTCTCTATGTCGATCCCGCTTTTCTCGATTTCCTCTATATATGCTCTCCATTTGATGGTATCTGCACTATCTTCCTCATTAGGAGTCCTGCACCCGATGTGCTCTATGTCTTCTGAATTGCGTCTGAACCGGTCAATCGGCAGCCTGCTCAGCGAATTTTTGCGTGTGCAAAGTATGACATCAGACAGTATCAGTATTGAGCTTGACACAGGATCTCCGTACCAGTTATGTTGTATATCAGAAATCTCAGTTAAAAGAACTTTTACAGCCTTTTCGTCCGCTGGATTGTCCTGTGAATTTCCGGAACCCTCATTCTCATCACGAAATGGGGATAGTAGATTCTGGACAATCAAGCTTTTAAGATACCCGGCAAATTTCTTTTTTGAGGTTCCTTTTTTTTCCCACTCTTCATAAATGTTTTTAAAATTCACTTTGCTTTTGTATTGGGAAAATAGAAAAGCCGAATAATGATATATCTCCTTGTCGCCATACCAGTCGTATAAAGAACTGTAAATATTTTTCAGTTCTTCATACATTTCCCAGTTGTCATCATTGTTCTTGTTGTTTTTGTCAAGTCCGTACTCAAAGAAGCGAAATTCAAACTTCGCAGTCTTGTCCGAATGAATCTCATACATCATCCTGTACAGGTAATCTATCGGATGATCTTTGACAAAAAAGCCAGACTTCTCAAAAGCGTTGTCAGGAAGAAAAAGTTCAAGATATTTGCGGACTTCCTGAATATTGCACCATAAATTGATAGCATCGAGTTCCATTCCCATTTTTACCCGGTACTCATATACTTTATTTTCTTTATGGGTATCGGAATCTGAGGTCTCATATTTTTCTTCTGCTGACCTTGTAATCTGCACTGCACGCAACAGGTCGGCTCCGTCAAGTTCAGCTTTCACGCCATTGATGTTTGCGAAGACAGTTTCTTCATTGCCGCTTACATCATTGACGATTATCTTGACTTTAGCGAGTAAAGCATCCATGAAATCTTCAAGAGAAAAGTCCTTTTGTTTTGGAGTTTCTGGTTTCCATTCCCGGACTATATCTGCAGCCTGCATTATATAATATTCGTCTTTATGCCGCGGCTTCTCAGAATAATTTTCGCTCCAGTATTTCCGTGTGAAAATATAGTCTTTCAGAAATTTTCCTGTTTCAGTCCGGACCTCATATCGCAGTTTATTTTCGAACATCTGGCCTTTCCCGTAAAATGAGAGTATTATTGCTAATGTGGTAATACGCTGCTGGCCGTCTACGATATTATAAAATGTGTGCCCGTCTTTATCATTCTTTTTAATCAAGGTGATGTGTTGCAGACAATAGAATTTATCGTTATCCAAGCCTGCTGTCGCAAATTTGGCGATGTCGTCAAGCAATATTCTGATATCGTCTGCATCCCATTCATAGCCTCTTTGGTATGACGGGATTACCATATATTCGTCGTCCTTCAGATAAGAATTGAATATTTCACTTATAGATAGTATTGGTTCCATATCACAAATTGTTTAACGTGCTGTCCTTGTATTGACTTTTCTCCCGGAGTTATCGTATGTGTCCAGCCAGGCGCTCCGGCGCATGATGAATGTACCTCCCGAGATGCTGACAAACGAGCCGATTGAATCGTTAATCGTCTTGTACTTTTTCCCGGAAGCATCATACAGGTCATACCAGGAATGTCTGTGTACTATAAAGAACGACGAACTCCACCCTAATACCTCTCCAATGCTGTCACTTAGGGTCTTCTGTTTCTTGCCCCTCTCATCATAAATGTCATACCAGGCACTACGATGTTCAATCATAGAAATTGTTGCCATAATTATCGGTTATTTAGTCTTAATGTCCTTTATCACAAAACGAAAGCGTGGCGCCACTGCCGATTTCAGGATACAGGTTCTGGAAAACCTTGAAGATGAAACAAGCAACAGCCCCACGCACATACCACAGGTGATATGACGTGAGAAGATGTCCGCCTGTTCTCTCTTCTTTGAATTTTTCAGATTCGTATCCGAGAACTGACCAACACGTTCGTTTTCGTCAAAATTCTTTTAAAGATATGATTATTTTTCATTTCTTCAAAAAAGTCCAACCTGGGCTGTTGCTTTTCTTTTTCTATCTGCAAAAATACCATAGACATGCGCCAAAACATGACTCAAGTTATATTTCTGTAGAACTTGTGTCCTCTTTTGGCAGATGCTTCTGCTTATTTTGCAGTCAAAACACTTCAGCTATGCTTACGATACTATCCAATCCAGATCTGGCCCTCGTAGAGCGGCAGATTATCATGACTTACGATGATCGAAATCCGAGCTTATATACGCACTGCCGTGCTCTTCTCGATTTGAGAAAAACCCTGATCAACAGCCATGTTCTCTCCCGTCAGGAAGAGATCCTCCCGGACATCATCGCTTTCAACGACGCCCTGCGCAACGCATTGAAAGAAATGTACGACCGGGCGCACCGGATATGGACGGAAATAAAGGACAAGGATTCCTTCGGAGACAACATTGAACTGAGCGCGAAATGTTTTCTCGGCTACGACTATCCCGAGCTTCATCCGGTGCAGGGTGACGACCGTCAGGATTTGTGGGTCGCTATCTGCGACAGCGGCTGGAATCCTTTGTATGAAGACGGGGTCACAATATCCACGCTTACGCTCCCTCGGGACTCCGGTGACAGTTTTGATTCTCTCACCGGCATGGACTGTCCGCCGCCGAACTGGAATGAAGGCCTCGACCAGGAACTCACGAAAGACCTGCACCTCATAAGTCCGTTCCACCAACTGTTCGACCATACGAAGTTCGCCATCACGGACTTCATCTATGTGCGCAAGTTCGAGACTGAAATCAATATCGAGATTGACAGGCAAATATGAATTTCAATCAAACTCGCCGGCAACCTCCCTGACGGTTCCTCCGTTCTGACGGACGACAATCCTGTCCAGCACTTCAAGGCAGCGGCCCACCAACGGAGTTGACTCATAGACAACTTCCTTCAATGCCGAGCGGTTGCTTATGGCTATGCGCGTCAGATGATTGTTCAAACGGCAGTTCAGGGTCTCCAGTTTGTCACAGCCCGTCAAATCCAGCCTCGTAAAGCTGTCATCTCCGCATTCGACGCTCAGCTCCCTCAATTCCCTGCTGTTGGAGAAGTCGGCGATAGCGCAGGCCTTCCCCTGAAGCTCAACCTTCATGATTCCAGGATTTGTCCTGAGGTCGAAATGGTCTATCTGCCATGACGCGTGGAAATAGGTCAGGGACTGGCATCTGCTCATGTCGATGTCCTCCACCTGCATTTCTCCCCTGCTCGCGAGAATGCCGGTGATATTCTCGGAACAGGAAGATATGACGATGTAGAACCTGTCCCCGGACTTCCTGCTGCCCTCCGGATATACATGGTCCGCAGTCACCCATTCCAAGCCCCTCGCCGCCAGTCCGGAGGTATGTCCGTCTCCCCAGTCCACCTTACAAGTCCCACCATCCAGTCGCACATGGACATGTCCGACATTGCCTTCAGTCCAGTCCAGAGCTCTGGCCTTTATTATTATCTGCCCCATAATCTACAGATACAACACCCTGTCCAGCACCTTCAGGACATGCGCGTTGGGAACGGCGTGCCTGCCGTCGACATTGTTCGCCTCGATGCCGTATTTGAACTCCAGCCTGTCTTTCAGCCACCTGGACACAGCACCGCTGCGGCTCACTCCGGCGCTGCAGTGCACTATCCAGACGGCGACGTCCTTGTTAGCATCCACGAAAGCGGCTATTTCGCAGGCCATTCTCTCATCGAAAATGACATAGCCGTCTCCGTCAGAAGAGCCGGCAAGCGGTTCAGTCCCTGAAGCTGAAACATCGTCGAATATGAGATTCAGCACATTCCTGTGCCGTTGCCGGAACCACCTCGACGAAGGCCCGTTTGCGAAGATATCGTCTGGTTCGCTGTCTTCGGACGAGTTGGCAATGGAAATGACAGCGACATCCGTACGCTGCTCTATATTGCAGTCATACAGGTCGTTGCTCTTCATCGTATGCTTGAAATCAGCGGCCGACAATGTGTGAATCTCCACCATATCAAAATCTTTTATATGGCAAATATCACTATAACCTATGCCAAATCGTGGCATAACCGCAAAGAATATCCACTTTTCACAAAACTCGGCTCGAGAATGCGCCAAAATAGTGCATAAATAACCTATATTTGATTACCTTTGCATAAAAACCGTTTGATATGACAATCAGAGGATGGATTCGGCATAGAGAAATAAGTGGCTTCCCGACTTTTTCCGTTGAAGAAATAAGGCGGACATTTCCCAATTATTCGGAACAGGTCATAAGGAATGAGCTTTTCCGATTATCGTCTCAAGGTATTCTATATTCTGCCTATAGGGGATTTTATATTATTATCCCTCCCCAATATGCCGCCAAAAGGGTTATTCCTCCTGTCTACTATATAGACCAATTGATGTCATATCTGAAAAAGCCGTACTATATAAGTCTGTTGAGCGCTGCTGAAATCCTGGGTGCTGCGCACCAGCGCCCGCAAAAGTTTTCAGTGACGACAAAATATCCAAAGCCGTCCACATCACCATCAAAAAACGACACACTCGTATGGACATACCGGAAAGAGATACCATCGGACCTTTTGCTGTCGAAGAACTCTGAAACCGGAGTGATCCACTATTCAAATGTGGAATTGACCTCCATTGATATCGTGCAGTACGAACAGCATATCGGCGGCTTCTCAAGAGCCGCTACCATTTTGGAGGAACTGGCCGATAAGATGGATTTCAGGGGCGCCTCCCAAAAATTGTTCTGCTATACATCAGTTGCCACCATACAACGTTTGGGGTACATACTTGAGGAGATACTTGAACAGAAAACGGTGGCGGACATGCTCTATACGGAATTGCTGTCATATACCAGGCGTTTCAGATACGTCCCGTTAAGTACCCATCGGGCAGAAAAGGCCGCAGAAAAGAACACTCGTTGGAAAGTTAATATAAATTCGATAATAGAACCAGACGAACTATGGTAAACAGAACAGCTATTACCCAATGGAATAAAATTGTTCCGTGGAATAACAATGCGCAAGTGGAACAAGACCTTATCATTTCCCGTGCGCTGGTCGCCATTTTCAGCGATGAATTCCTTGCCTCACAGTTGGCTTTCAGGGGAGGTACGGCACTTCATAAGCTATACTTGTCACCACAGCCCAGGTACAGTGAAGATATTGATTTGGTGCAAATCACACCGGGACCTATAAAACCAATCATGTTCAGACTCGGCGAGGTCCTGAATTTCTTACCGGACAGAGTGACCAAACAAAAACGATATAATAATACAATGTTGTTTCGCATGGAGTCCGAGATTCCTCCTACCATTCCGATGCGATTGAAAATCGAGATAAATTGTTTTGAACATTTCAACGAACTCGGATTGGTTAAAATACCGTTTGAGATGGAAAACAGCTGGTTTTCCGGCAAATGCGAGATAACGACATATTGTCTGAATGAACTTCTGGGGACAAAACTCAGGGCTTTATATCAACGAAAAAAAGGAAGAGACCTTTTTGATTTATATATCGCACTGACTGAAGCCACCGTAAATATTGATGAAATACTTCGCTGCTACAAACGTTATATGTCCTTTACAGTACAACAGCCGCCAACATACAAGCAATTCATCAACAATATGGAGGGGAAGATGTCAGATCCGGATTTCTTGGGTGATACGCAAAATCTGATTCGCCCTGACAGAGAATTCAACCCTCAATCAGGTTATGAACTTGTTCGTTCTTTATTGATAGATAAATTACAGCAATAACCGGCAATAATGAGATACGGCAAAGTTCTCACAACCTACCTGACCACCAGGTCGAGCGGCATGTCCCACTCGTCGAGGGGCAGGCTGTCCACGAAGCGGAAGGGGTAGCATACTCCCACCAACGGGCAGTCGAGCATGGGAAGAAGCCTGTCGTAGAAACCGCCTCCGCGGCCGAGGCGATAGAACCTCTCCACCCCGTCGGGGCCCTTCTGGAAGGAGAAGGCGACTCCGGGCACCACGGCGAGCCCGACTTCCGACGACCTCACCAGCGGGGCGGCTTCCGACGGTTCGGGGATTCCGCGATAGCCGGACACCAGCGCCGCAGGATCATATTCCCGCAACTCGAGAGTCTCTCCGACCACCCTGGGAAGCACGACCCGCTTCCCGGCGGCACGCCACCTGGCCACATAGTCCGGAGTCTGCACCTCGCCCGGCATGGACATGTAGGCGAGCACGCAGGAAGTGTTACGGAACTGCTCCAGCCGCTCCAGCTCCGACATTATCCTGACCGTCTCCTCAACGGGACCGTGGAGAGAAAACAAGTCTCCCGAAGCGAGAAATTCCGCTTCGAGAGACTTCATCATTCTGCGAATCCGCCTTTTGTCAGGCAATGGTCTTGAAGAAGTCATTGCCCTTGTCGTCTACGAGGATGAAGGCGGGGAAATCCTCGACCCTGATCTTCCAGATGGCCTCCATTCCGAGCTCGGGATATTCCACGCACTCGATGGACTTGATGTTGTTC
>JADILZ010000111.1 GCA_017695065.1 Candidatus Cryptobacteroides excrementipullorum | reverse complement strand
AACCAGGACGACCACACGAAGAACATCTCTTTCCTGATGGACAGAGGCGGGAAATGGCACCTTTCTCCGGCCTACGACATGGGCTACGCCTATAATCCCGACGGCCAGTGGACCTCGACCCACCAGATGTCAATAAACGGCAAATTCAGCGGCATCACCAAAGATGACCTGCTCGAATTCGGCGCCAAGAACAACATCAAGAATGCTGCACGGATTATCGACGAGGTGTGCCAGGCGGCATCCATATGGCCGGAGATTGCCCGGGAGTGTGAGGTCCCGCAAAAAATGATTGAAGAGATCAGGCCAAATATGGTTTTCTTCTAATCGATACAAGATAGTTCTAACTACAGCAATGCAACTTTTTATTCTCATGCTTATTGTATACTTTATCCTGTATCGGTTGTACCTTGACTGGCAGATTGTTTTGTTTAATGCCCATTAATTATATGCTCCAAAAATTATATCTTTGTGCTGTATGACGTTAAATATTTTTCTGACAACATGAAACATTTTGCATTTTTACTGGTGCTGATGTCCGGAATCCTGGCATCATGCACCGGTGCACCAAAAGAGTCTGCTATGGCAAAGAATGAAACGATCGAGAATCTGATGACGCGCCGCGCCATCCGCTCTTACCAGGACAGGATGCCTGAGATGGAGCTTGTCGAGAAGGTCGCCGAGGCGGGGACCTATGCACCTACGGGAATGGGGCGCCAGTCCCCGGTTATCGTCGCTGTTACGGACAAGGCTGTCCGCGACCGCCTCTCCAGTCTGAACGCCAGGGTCATGGGCTCAGACAAGGATCCGTTTTACGGGGCTCCGGTGGTGCTGGTGGTGCTTGCCGACAGGAGTGTCCCTACGCATGTGTATGACGGGGCGCTTGTGATGGGGAACATGCTGAACGCCGCACATGCGCTCGGGCTCGGAAGCTGCTGGATACACCGCGCCAAGGAAGTGTTTGACAGTGAGGAAGGCAAGGCTCTTCTGAAAGAGTGGGGGATAGAAGGGGACTACGAGGGGATAGGGAACTGCATCCTCGGCTATCCTGCAGGCGAATATCCATCCCCGGCTCCGCGCAAGGAAGGGTACGTCCGTTTCATAAAGTAACCCCTGCCTGCCTTCTGATATGAAATGTCGGAATTATTGTCTCATATGTCTTGCAGCAGTATCCATTTTCTCTTGCGGACGGAAATCTGCGGACGGCGGTCCTGTGGTATTTGATGTAGAGTCTGCAGCCGATGCCGGGAAGTTCTCGGGAATCGATACGGACAGGTTGTTTGATGTTGCAGGATGGACTGCCATCCAGACAGCGGATTCCGTCGTGATGGGCAACATCGGGATTTACGGATATGATGACGGCATACTGTACGGGGCGGACCAGTATGGGATATGGGTGATACGTGAGAGCGACGGGGCTGTCCTGAGGCATATAGACAAGACGGGCAACGGTCCTGGCGAATATGTAAGTTTCGCCGCTTTGTCTGTAGATAACAGCAGGGACCTCCTCCTTGTATATGACATGTTCAAGTCTGAGGTCCTTGCATATTCGTTTGACGGCACTTTCCGTCCTGAGGCGTCAAAAGACTCTACCGGAGCCATTTACCCTATGGGAGACGGCCGGCTTATGGCTACTTTGCCAGGTTTTACTGACGATGAATACTGTTTCAGGATATATGATACATCCTGGAACCTTGTGAGGGAAAGCACCGTCCGCGCCAACAGGAAAGAGTCTGCATACTTCTCCGGCACGCCTCCTTTATTCACCGGCAGGGGAGAGTGCATATACCGTCCGTTCAGGAATGACACACTGTATTGTGTGAAACGGAATGAGGATGTCCCTTCATTCGTCTTTGACAACGGGAAATATACGGCCCCTGACGAATTTTATACGCATAGTATAAGCGGCTCTGCGGATTCTTACATTACCGGCTCTTCCGACCGTATCATCGGCGATATGATTTTCCACTCGTTCCGGCTGGAAGACAAGGCTTATCATCAGATCTGGGATACAGGGACAGGGAAGCTCCTTTATCAGGAAGTTTCCGCTCCGGACAATCCTTCATCCGGCCTTCCGTTCACAGTACGCGGAGCGCAGATATGCTTCTGGCCGGCATATGTTTTCGGGAACGATGTGTTCATTGTCCTCGGGTATCGGGATGCCTTAAGACTTGTCCCTGGTCTGCAGGAGGATGACAATCCGGTGGTGCTGCATTTGAGATATATGGAATCATAACCGAACAACGGTATAAAGGTTACTGTATCAAAAAAAACAGATCGTCCGATTTCCGGTCATTTCTATCAGCAAAGCTTCTGTCCTTCTGAACTGTTCCGTAGATGATATTCGTTCTTCAATAAACTACATCTGAATATGAAAACTATCATTACTGTTATTTTACTGAGTGCAATGGCCCTGGGTTTGCCTGCTCAGAATTTTACAATCAAAGGTCATTTTACGGATGTCGCGAATGATACACTTTTGATAAAATATGTCAAGCATGAACCTGAAAAAGAAGTGGTGAACGAAAGTGTCCCTATTGATGAGAACGGTTTTTTTATTTACAGATGCGACATTCAGTGGGCGTACAATGCGGAATTGGCCATCCGGTCAAGCGGTGGCAAGACATTCTTCTTTTTCGTTCCGGACGAACGGGTAGAGATAGAAGGGCCGTCGGCTTCGGATAGTGATTGGGATATTGACGGCACCGCGTTCTATCAAAGGATGGACAGTGTCAGCCAGTTGCTGCTGCCGTTTTACAGGGAGTTTGATGCCGCAAGGGCCAAGTATGAAAAGGGCTTGGCCGACGGGCGGGACACAGCAACGCTGGACAGCGAAAGGAAAGCCGCCAACCTCGACATAAACAAAAGGATGTGGAAGGTGTCCAGCCAATATATAAAGAGCCATCCGGGCGACGAGATTTCGGCTACCCTCCTGCTCAAGCAGAACTATACCGACATATTGCCAGCCATCAGGATGCTGTCTCCTGAAGTGCGGAACGGGCGTTTCAAGGACTATATTGACAATATAGACTCCATGTTTTCGAGGCTTGAAAAGGAGATTGAGGCTGAAAAGACAGCAACTCTTGAACTGAAGGAGGGCAAGTCTGTGCCGGACTTTACATTGAAGGATATAAACGGCAATGATTTCAGCCTTCATTCCATTCTGGACAAAGGCAAGTATATAGTCGTTGATTTCTGGGGTTCCTGGTGTGCCTGGTGTATCAAGGGATTTCCCCAAATGGCAGAATACTATAATAAGTATAAAGACAGGCTGGAGATAGTCGGTGTGGCTTGCCATGATAAGGAAGATAAATGGAAAGCTGCTGTAAACCGGAACAATATACCGTGGCTGCACGTGTTCTCTCCTGACGGGACGACGGAAGTCCGCTTCGGAGTGACCGCCTATCCGTACAAAGTAGTTGTCTCCCCGAAAGGAAAAGTCATAAAATGTTTCAAGGGTGAGACAGCGGAATTTTACGAAATGCTCGACGAATTGTTGAAGTAGTACTGGAAATCAATTTTATATGCGAATAGTAATAGAATGAAAGAAGTAAATCCGAAAGAAACGACCCGTGCATACGCATTCGAGATTTGGATGGACGCCCCATGCCCATGGTCACGTTCTTCAAGACACTCGATGTCACCCGGCTCACCAGGCGGACGGCTTTGCTTGTGCGACTGGGTGGAGGAAAGACGCAGGGACATCATTGACAGGAGGTTGAGAAGGATTCTCCGGGCGGACTATGTGGAAGGTGATTCGGAGGTGATCCGTGAAGCCTCCAGGCAGCTGGATGAATATTTTGCAGGGCGGCGCAGGAAGTTCGATGTTCCGCTGCTTTTCTCAGGCACTGATTTCCAGAAAAAAGTCTGGCATGGACTGATGGAAATACCATACGGCAGCACAGTGTCATACCGCGATTTCGCAAAGTCGTTGGGCTGTCCGGCCTCCGTCCGTGCTGTCGCCAATGCCAACGGGGCTAACGCGATATCCATCATCGTCTCTTGTCACCGTGTCGTCGGCAGTGACGGTTCCCTTACAGGCTATGCCGGTGGCCTCGATGCGAAAAAGGCTTTGCTTGACCTGGAGCGGAAATCGCTGTGCAGTATGAACGAAAATGGATAATGTCATGAAGATACTGAAATCCATCCTGATATGGCTGTGCTTCATCCCTGTGGCGATCCTGAACGGAGGGCTGCGGGAGCATGTGCTTGACGGGGCCATCGGAGAAAAATGGGCATTGCCCGTAAGCGGGATCGTGTTGGCCTCATGCATTTTTCTGATCACATGGCTGCTCCTGCCCCGCATAGGGCGGATCCGGATGAAAGGTTGTGTCGCGATAGGTCTTCTGTGGACATTTCTGACGCTCCTGTTTGAATTGACATTCGGCCTTGCCGGCGGAAATTCGTTGCGTGAACTCCTCGCGGCTTATAACCCGCTGACAGGCAACCTGTGGGTGCTCGTGCTTGCAGCGACCCTGCTTTCACCGGCAGTCGTCCGGAAGATTTAACCGGTTTCTTGATTTATCATGTTTGAGAATTATAAATAACGTGAATTCGGTGAATTTAATCCATTAAATTACACCGAATTACCTATTAAGGAGCAGGCCTGTGGCCTGCGACAGGTCCCCCGGCGAGGGGGAAGGAAGGGGGTGGCGCCCCTTAACAAGGGGCTGCCACGAAGTGACTGGGGATTAAGATAGGAAGGCCCTTCAGGGCCGCACCGGAACGTCAGCAAGGTTTCCGGCAGGGAAACCGAAGCAGTGAAGGTGCCGGCGCAGCGAAGCGGAGCCGCATGCCCCGACGGGGCTGTCACCGGAAGGTGACTGGGGGTGGACAGACCGGATTTCTTTCAGAAATCCTTGCTGCCGGTCCAGTGCGGTGTGCCGTCGGCGGCTTCCACCCTGGACTCGATGCGGTCAGGAAGGTTGTGGAAAAGGTCGAACCCTGTAAGGGCCTCGATAGAGTCGATGGCAGCTGTCTCCACATTGCCCCTCTGGTCGAAGATATAGCCTATCGCTGTCCACCCGGTCTCCGGGTCATTGCGCAGCAGGGCCTTGAACAGCTTGAACGGCACCGCTATATCAGCTTCCATGCCCACATGGGACGGGATCCCCTTTCCTCCCTTGCCTACAGAGGAACGGACGATACCTCCTACTACATAGACAGTCGTGCCCGGGTACTGCTTCTGTGCCCAGGCGCGGCTTTTCTCTTCGATATCGTTCCAGGAATTGTGGTTCAGGGCCACACTCATGGGGCAGATGTTGCTCATGTAGAAACAGGTCTTCATGGCGGTGGGGCTCCAGCGGTTGTCTGCCGCAGGGCAGATGTGGCCGCGCTCGTAGCGGTATTCCTTGTAGTTGTACTGCCTGTCGGGGCAGCCTTTTATCGCCGGGTCAGGGACAAACGCGTCGGAGTCCGGCCTGGCGGCCACCTTGCTGTCGAGGCGCTCCTTGGTGAGAATCCACGCCACCCAGTTCGGGATGCGGAGCTGCGGATTGAATGACACCGTATAGGCTTCCCTGCGGACAACCTTCTCCTGCCCTTTGGCCTGTGCGAAAGCAGGGAGCTCGTACATGTCTGCCCAGCGGCGGCCGTCAGATGACTCGACAGCCTGGGCGCGGGCCGGGGCGGTCAATGCGGACGACAGGAGCACAGCCGTGACCGCAGCGGCCGCTTTCGGAGTGGCCTTGCAGCGTATCCATGTGAGTTTCTTCCAGATGTATTCCAGCGGGCCCTGCCTGTGCGCCGAGAGCCACTTCCGGCTGAACCAGAACTGTACGGCAAGAATGAGCACAGCTATCAGAAGGCATGCCGTGGCACCTGTATCGTCGTAGAGGGAAAGCCCGTAGCCATAATAGATCGTACCCCCGATGACGGACTGGCTGATATAGTTGGTCAGGCTCATCCTCCCGTAAGGTATGGCGATGCGCTGGAAGCGGTAGCCGTCCGCCCTGTTCCACAGCAGGATGAAAAGGGATACCCAGAATCCTGTAAAGAAAAGACTTGTAAGCGAATAGATTATGAGGTCCAGACTAGCATCGGCCCCCGGCTCCACCTGTGATTTTACGAGATACATGAGGGCCGTGGCAGGGATGCTGGCGGCAAGGACTCTTTTCCAGAATGCGCTCTGCCGTTCACTTTTCTCGAACAGTCCCCTGCGTCCGAGCAGCATGCCGCTGATGAAAAGGCCGAGAACCATGAAGACGCGCCCTGCGCCTATCTGCCAAAGATTGCTGTACATCTGGCCGTCAGTAATGTTCGAAGCCAGTGCCTGGAGGAAAGTCCCGTCCTGGAGCACCCGGCAGGAACGCTCCGCGTACGGAAAGAATGCAGACTGCATCGTGGAGACATAGTCGGGATTGAAGCATCTGTATATTACCTTCCCTATCTCCACAGGCTGCAGGAAACATATCACGGCTATGGCCAGCAGCGCCTTGTCCCCCAGGCGGCAGAGCAGCGGCAGGACCAGCCCCACGGCGGCATAGAGCATGAGGATGTCCCCGTTGTAGAACACAGAGTGCAGCTGAGCAAAAAGCATCAGGAGAAGCATACGCCAGACAAACCTGAGCCTGAAATCCTCTCCCCTGGCAGCCGCGTTACGCATCTGGATATAGAAGCTGAAGCCGAACAGAAGCGAAAAGATGGAGTACGCCTTCCCCGCAAAAAGGAAGAAGACGGACTTCATCACCGCCGAATCCACGGAAGCAAGCCACTGCGGAGTGCTGTCCGGTGTACCTATAAGGTTATAATGTTCAAGGTTATGCAGCAACACTATCGCCATCAGGGCGAAGCCCCTGAGGGCATCCACCACATCGAGCCTTCTGCTGCCGGTCACAGTAGGGGCCATAGGCATTCAACTGATTCAGAACTCGAAGCTCTCGATCTTCATCTGAGCCATGGACTCTATCTCAGGCACAAGGGTGGTGAAATGCGCCGACTTCTGGTGCACATCCAGCGCAGCCGCGTCGCTCCACGTCTCGCAGATCATCAGCACATCCGGCCTGGTCTGGCTCGCGAATATGTCGTATGCTATACAGCCCTTGTCCTCCAACGAACCGGCCACCAGTTTCTTCGCTGTCTCAATTACAGCCTCGCGGCGACTCTCGTCCACCTTGATGAATACATTCAGTCTTATCATGATAGTATGGGATTTTGATTCGGGGACAAACTTACACATAAATCTCCGATTTCTACACCGGTCATATAAAAAATCAAGGTCCAAACCTGATTCACTGCAACCCGGAATTCTTAGTCCGGTCAGGCAGGACATGACATCATTGATGCCTTTGTTGATAAAATCATTAAATTTGGACCGCCTAAAAAACAAGTCATGACATACAAGGAAATAGAAGAAAGCTACAGAGAAACATCACCGGGACAGTTCGCTGCATTCATGTATATGATAAAGAAGGCAATAAGCGCAAGGGAATCCAGTCCATTCGAGGCGTCGTACGCTTTATGCAGAATCGCATACTCGGAAGTCCGTGAGTGCCGCAGGACAGGAATGAAGGGGGCCTCCATGGATGACGGGGAACGGCAGCGCCTTATCATGTCAGCCAAAGTGGTCGCATGCGCTCTTGTCCTGCTGTGTGAAAGCAGATCCAGGAAAGAGGCCCGTACAATATCCCTACTGTTCTTGGAATACTCATCATACCTCAACAGCTGCAAGTACGATCTCACCGGACTGGCGGTCAAGTGCGGATGCTACGCAATGACCGCCCCCGGCTTCTCCTGGTCCATGATAGAGACATCGATCGGAATCGACATACTCATCTATAAAATGCTCGAACACGCAAAGTTCGACATGAGTCATGAACTGGAAGAAATCATAATAGACAGAGCCGGGTCGGTATGTCTGAAAGACGGGAAGCTCCATATATCATCTGCACTGTCCCGGGATCCGGACATAACAGCATTCTCGAACCACGACAAGACTGTCGAAGTCTGCACCCGCAACATCCGAGACGAAAGGCTGAAGGCGAGCAACATTGATGACATATCGGCCGTAGACTATTTCGCATCCACGTTCATCCGGGCCCAGGATGCATCGAGAAAGATGAAGCCGAAGAAAAACGGAAAGGAGCTGGTCCGATATGGCAAATACAGCATTGTCCTGAAAGAAGGCCGAAAAGATGACGCAGGGCTCAAATATCTGGAATGTACTGCACTCGGGACACAATATGACGGCATCTGTGAAATCAAGGAGGAGGAGCTGGCGAAAGGTATATATACACATGACCTCATCGACTACCTCTATGAGCAGGATGCCATCGAGAACGCAGAGCTGGTCGACGAGGAAGAGCCGCCTCTCTTCTCGATCAGAGAAGCATACAAGGCATATTGCAAAAAAAGAGCGGATGCGGATGTCATCGAGAAGAGAGTATATGAGGCCAAAGTGATTGATATCTATAAAGGGACGACCCCCGACAAGGACAGGGTAAGGCTCATATCGGACAAAGGGTACGCCGGTCTCATGCGCGTCGACGGGAACTATAAGAAGGACGATATCATCATAGTCTATACAGTCTCCGTGCGATTCCATGGAAGTGAATTGTTCATCAACATGGGCAAGCCTGCGTTCGACTATGATGAAAAGCCGGGCAGATTTGACGGGGACAGCATCCTTAATGATTTCACTGTCACTGTCAAAGATGCAATATCGAATCTGGACAGCAGCTCAAAAGCTGCAGACACGCCATCTTCCGTCCATGACGACATTGTAAAACAGATTTCCACAATCCTGTCACTGTCAAAAACAGACGACTCGATGGAACGGTTCCGCAATCTGCTCTCTGCGGCCTTTATCCTGAATGCCGTGGAAGATATCGAAGGAAGAGACACTGTTCTTGCCCGTGCCGAATTTTTGGGCCAATGTCTCAGAGCCGCCGAGGGTATCCCGGTAAAGGACAAGAGGACGTCGATTAAACTGGACGAAAAAGAAAAATGGATTATCAACGCGCTCGGTTTCCTTGACAGGCCGGAAAATACAAGTGAAATAGCATCCCTGATTCAGAATGCGTCAGACGGAGATGAGAAAGAGATCGCGAAACTCCTGATGATCCATTCCCTGTCCCGTTCCAATCCGGATGACTTCAAGTACACATCGGGAAACATACGCAAGCGTATATGTGACATCCTCGGTGTAGGCGACCATTTCCGCGGAACGGAATACAAAGGCGGCGGCAAATACGGCAAGGGGGAACTCGCAAACGTAGAGTTCAAAGCGTCGTATGTCATGAGCAATAAGGACGGCAAGCCCGATATATACCAGCAGGGGCGTGGCCAGGTCCTTGAAGCCGTTTGCGGCTTTATGAATAAAAATGGAGGCACAGTATATATCGGAGTGAACAATTATGGAGACCCTCTGACTGCGGAAAATTATGGTCTCAAAGGCGATCTGGCCTGGTTCGGCAAAAATTTCAACACAGTGAAAATATTGCGCTCGAATCAGCTGGGGCACTCGATCCCTCAGCCGGAAGACCTGGATTCCTATTGCCGGTTCCTTAATTATGAGATTGAACTGTACTTCAAGCCTTCAGTCAGAAACTGCATAACAATCAGCCCGACTGATGACATGGATGCCATAAAGATCGATGTCAGGCCGTCCGAGTTTGAAATCGTGAAACTTTATGAGGATAATACCTGGACCGAGGGTACGGCCTATGTGAGAAATGGAGAAGAGACATTGCCCATGAGCAGGCATGACCAGGAACAGAGACTGATGCAGCTCCGCTCTGTCGGAAAGGTAGAGCAGTTCATCCTTACGCTGACCGAAGCCATCGACAAGAAACGGAAGGTCATCCTGAAGGGATACGCATCCAGCAACAGCAACCAGGTGAAAGACCGCATCATAGTACCGATAAACCTTGTATACAACAATGAAAATCTCTGGGCGTACGATCTGGAAAAGAAGGAAACGAGAGAATTCAGGCTGTCAAGAATATCCGACATCGAAACAGATATAGAGGATGCCGGATATTCCCATGCCTTCAAAAAGGGTGAAGCCGATGTCTTCCGGTGGATCAATCCGAAGGTAAACTACCATATCAAGCTCAAAATGAGCATCGCTGCGCTTAACTGCCTGAGAGAGGAGTATTCCGACACAAAGAACCTTCCCGAGAGCGAACTATATCAGGTCAGCCCTGAAAGATGGATACTCGACACCACCCTCCATGGCCTTGGAGCCGTAAGACGTTTCTACCTGGGATTGGCGGATCAGATTGATATCCTTGACACGGAGGACGCGGATAAGCTCAGGGAAGAAATCAGGGTCTTTGTAGGGAAAAATATTCAACACCGATGCTAGAATAAAAATATATGGTTATCCGCATAATATCCCCTAAGTGAAAGACAAGTGCCCCGATCTGTCCGGCTGACAGGGACAAGTTTTGCACACCTGTAAATCTTATTGACTGTTAATTAATTGAAATTCAATCAGTTGTAATGGCGACGCGTTTCCAGATGTGACATTTCCTGGCACACCGGCAATGACGGCTCATGGTTCTACAGCACTCTAAGGCAGATCCGCTACTGCGGGTCTGCTTCAAATTGTTACACCTGGAAATGAGTAATCATTGTAAGCTATTAAAAATAAGGAGATTAAATAAAACATTGAACTGCTGGTGTGCATGAACTGGTCCTGAGTGGATATGAATTATAAGGGCTAAGTATCGAGTCGAGTCAACCTAAATCCGGAAATGACAGTGTAATTTTACTGTGCGAAAGTAATAAATTTGATGGTATATTTGTTGTGTCAATTTCGCCAGTTTTCTGATAGTCCTTTTTATTCGTTATATACATCATTTATTCCTGCACGATCTGTAGTTGAATCATGCAGGAATGGGAAAGTTTCTCTTATTTTTCAATCGTTAATGCAAATTGCTCCTGTATTGTTTAAAATACATCATCGCAGATACAGAGACGTGATTATTTTTCAGGATTTCCTAACTGCTTTATTACATAATTTGCTTTTTTCTCGGCATTATTGATTTCATTTTTATTTATCATATTATGTGACTTGTTGGCTACTACTACTTTGCCATCTGAGGAGCTTGGTGAAAGCACTAACTGTACTTTGCACATATTATACAACACTCCGACAATCAATACCATGTTTTCTATGATAAGCTTTTCATCTGCAGATAGTTCTATCCAATGGATATGCTTTTCTTTGTATGTCTTGAATATACCGCGCATCTTATCCAATTGTGAGATATATAATGCTTGCATATTCATTAATACAGCATTGTATTGTTCTGCAGTTTTCTTGAGATCAGAAAGATATATACATATATCATTTATTTTTACTGCATTGTCTAACATCTGCCTGTAGGCTGTATCCGCTTTGTCTGATAGTTTTGAACCTGTGACTTTGAATATTAAACCGCCAACCAATAAACCTACTCCTAATGTTGTCGCACCGAGAAGTGTCGTCCCGAGGGCAATGCCACCACCTCCTGCGGCAAGAGAGCCGCCACCTAACGCAGCAAGCGTCGCATTAGTTGCAGCTGCACCGCTTAAAGCTGATATCGCAGTTCCGGTAGAAGCTGTTCCCAGCGCCATTACTGCAGCCGTTGTCGCTCCTGATGCAGCAAATCCTCCGGCCGTTCCCAGTGCAGCTCCTGTCAAACCACCGACAAGAACACTAGCCCCGACAGAAGCTTTTTTTATGTCTTCACCTTTGAATTTTGGAATTTCAACATCGCCTATTTTTACTTCAGCAAACTCTGGTTTGTTTTTTATCCGTTCAAATAGGTCCGAGAATTCCTTAAAACCTGCAAGGATACTCATTTCGTTTTTTCCGAGAATGTCCATCGATTTGCAAGTACTTTCATTGGTTCTCTTCAATCGGGCAATATTTGCGTCATTTTGTCTTTGCGCCTCTTTAAGCCTATCATTAGCTTTTTTCATATCTACACCGCCTTTTATCCCGAGTCCGACTCCCGTTGTGCCCGCTATAGCGGCGGCAACACCTAAAATTATCGGTAATGGCATATCACTCTCCTTTTTCTACAAAATGAACCAATGACATATAAGAGGCAATATAAGCATCTTCCAAAGTTATAGCGCGTTCGATGAATGTTTTGTCAAGGCCGAACATATCTGCTATCCTCTGCATCAATGCTTCTTCTTTGTCATTATAATTGCCGTCAGCAAGAGACAGTGCCATTAATTCAAGAAATATAATCCGCTTTGCTTGAACTGTTGAAGATTCTGCTGTTTTCTTGATAGCGGCTTCTACATCATATTCTACATTGATGTCGCAAGTCGGAATCTGCATTTCATTGGCATAGGCAGCCAATATTTGTTTCTCAGATTCTTCTACGATCCCATCCGCTTTTATTATAGCGGAGGCAAGTTTCATAAAAATGTCCTTTTCTTCAGGACTGAGTGAATTTAAAAACATGATTTTTTATTTTTAAGTTGGTTACATATTTCTGTGTTCAGTCTATAGAATTCATCCAAAGAATACTGTTCTTTAAAGAATAATTCGTAGCATTCATCTATTCTACATAAAAGTGGTCTGGTATCATAAATACTGCAAAGATTATCGTTCAAGTATTTGCATACACCGTCTCCTCTGTCTAGATCGGCATAAACCGACACATCTTTTAGGTGACGACAACATTCACCGCATTGGTCACATTTAAACATTAACAGAATTTTAATTTGCTGTCAGGATCTGCCATAAAAGAATCCATATCTTTATGGTTGCCGATAGGTGAGATTAGTTCCATTTTTTTGCATACTGTCTGTAACGCAAAATTCAATTCCTGCTGGCTGTCAGCATTTTCTAAATCGGCTACAGCTTCACTATAAAAGTGCACTTCTTTTTGGAATGCCACCAAGTCTATATCCATCAATTTAGCACAATATTCTTCTAATAGTCGTGCTTGCATCCGATAATATACTATAATGTCATCGATGGTCGGGATTGAATTAAGCACTTGCACAATCTTATTGACAGCATAATTCCTGTCCAAAAGATACAACAACGAGCAACTTAATATGCCTGTAACCAGTGTGCCACAAAATGTTTGTACAATATCTCCTATAACCGGAATTGTTGCAACACCTGTTTTAGCAACCAAATCGCCCACCATTGTCCCGGCAACAACACTGGCTCCAGTCGCTATGATTTTAGCCGCCGCCCTGAAGCGTTCACCGAAAGGGAGAAAGTCGGGATTATACAATAATATTTTGGTTGCCTCAACCAACGAAGCCCATGACTGGCGGATAATCCTTACTACATTCTTTGCCGTAGTGAAAAATATATTGCAAAGTGTTGTGGTTAATGAAGCCAATATGCCCCCTACTGTCCCTTCTATGAATTTATGCCATAATTCTTTGTATTTGAATTTAGCATTTTCTAAACCTTCCTTGATCCCGGAAGCTATACTGTTGAATAATGCTTTACCATCTTCTTTAGTCTGCCTTATTTCATCTCGAACAGAAAACCAGATTTCACTAAACACCAAACCGAGAGCTTGACGTAGTCCCATAACTACTCCTACCTTGCCTGCGGCTTTGGCTGTATCTTTGAAAAAAGCTGGACTTGTATAGTATGCTCTATTTATTTTCTCATTATAAGCTTTCCTTGCTAGTCGATCTTTTTCTCGCATTCTTTCTTGTTGCTCTTCCGTATATTCGGAACCATTTTTCTCCAAATATTCGTCCATACTTTTTTGCCCTTTAGACCTATTAGTATGATAATTAGTTGGAGTTAAATTTGTTTCGGGATCATTCGCCAAATCTTCACCTTTCAGTCCAGACAAAACACGTCCTCGGTCTTGATGTATTTCCTTCGATGACACAATATGATCTAAATCGTGCGATATTTTGGGGTCTAATTTTTCGCCAGTATATCCATCTATAAGTGTTCCTTCTTTTCTTTGTTTGGAATATTGGGCATTTGTTTTTATATAATTAGGATGAGAATGATAATTACTAGAGTTATATTCTTCTCTAGTATTGTATTTTTCTTCATTCTGCTTATTCTTATATATCATCTGTTTGTCTTTATCGATCTGCCGGACATTATGTATTGTATCCACATCTCCGCCATGTTGATCTTTGATCATGCCGACTTTGTCAAGAAGAAAATCCAATCCGAACGATGTGATAAGACTTTGGATGATGATATCTTCATATTGGCTGAATATGTTGCTATAAATGTCCTCCTCCGGATCATAGAAGGTATTTATTTGCCTGACAAAACTTGCTGCCATAGTTTTTCAATGATTTAACGGATGATTGTGTTTTCTGTAATCAGTTTCTTTATCTTATCCCTTATCGAACCTTTTGCTTTTAATATTTTGATAAGAGTTACCGCAGTAGGCGTGGCAACACATCCACATCCTGTAACGGAATCAGTAGATGTGACAGTCTTTCTTTTATCCGATTTCATGGCATTATAATTTATTGGTTATCGTTCAATGTGGTATATACAAAAAGTGCGGCCCTGCCGTCCTCCATACAGACAACAGGTACCGCCAAGCACCTCGTACACGTATGAATAAACAAACAGTCCGCACCTGTACAGATATGCGAACCGTGCTGCTTATTCTTCCCGTGTACTTCAGCTGTGGGCTGAAACAAAATTGGCGGTTTTGTTGTCTGGGAATCCTAAGATTCACGTTCAATATTTCAGTTGACAATGTCGGATGACAAAGCATTACAAAGTTAACTGAATTTTTCATATCTGCAAGGTGCGGACAAGGCCTGGTTTCAGGCGTTTTCATACATCACAAAGCTGTCTCCGCTCCCGATCTGCTTCGGGGCGTTCGCCTTGATCCGCATATAGGCGATCTGGATGACAGACGGGATGGTGACCCTATAGGCAGGTCCGGCGATATCCAGTGCAGTCCATGCGATAGTCACAGCCCACCCGACAGGTCCGGCGAACACGCCTATCCAGCGGGTCAGAGCCGCGTTTGCGGCGAAACTCAGCCCACGGCCCAACAGGGCACGTGCCACAGCGTTGGCGACGATCACAGCTATCTTGTACGAAGTGAAACCGCCTATCCGGATTGCACTCTGCACAGCCGCCATCATCGCCTGCTTGGTGAAGCTGGTAGTGCGTATATCCAGTTCCTCGATGAGATTTTTGAGGTCCGAATCGGACATATCCTCCATAGTCTTGAGCAGGACACTCTGCAGAAGGCATATCTCGATAGTCTCCACAGACGAGTTCTTGTTGAAGCTCACCTTCATCTTTTTGCAGGCACCGCAAAGCAGACTCTTGTATGAGACCCCATGCCCGCGGATGATGTTCGCGAAAGTGTTTCCACCGAATCTCTGGAGCTCGTCAGCAATACTGTCTGCCATTTTCTCCAGCCTGTCAGGATAGTACATTTTGTACTCTTTCGTCGTGGTCAACGTTTCAGTCATCCGCGGCGATCCCGACTTGTCCAAAGTAATGTAGTCTACAAGCACCCTGAGGTCGCTTGAACTTGCAGAAGCAAGAAAAGCAAGATCTTTGTCTATCATAGCACATAAAATTAAGTGAAACATCTTGTTACTGGCGTCCCCATCCGAGAACGCCAGCAAAGATATTGTACCATGTTGACCCAATGAAAATAAAGCCTTGCTGATTCTGTAACTTGCTTATACTCAACGAAAATAATTTTAAAATATGAAGAAAAAATTACTTTAGTCTCCTGCGCGGCGATTTGCGTTTCTGCCTGACATCATAGACGCGCTTGCCGATGTGATCGATATTTGTGTTCAGCATCCTTTGTATGTCATTGTACTTGAGCAGTGATTTCCCGTATTTGTCAGACCAGGATTTTTTCTTGATTTCCATGACGAGTTGTGCCATATCGGCTGATTTCTCGTCGGTGCATCTTATGAAGCCAGTGCCATCAGTTCCTGTTTCTACATACAGGATGTTTTTATCCTGTGCATTATATAATAGGGTACTGATATCATCTAATATCGTTTGGTCATGTATATTCATCCTTGTTTTCAGGAGAGTCTTGAACCATGTTTTCGGAGACTTGTTCTTTTTATACTTTGACGGAATCAGGTGGGTGAACTTCTGGTATGGCCTGGCTCCGCCCGGGTACAGAAAAATGGTTTCTCGATAGTCCGGAGTCAGATTTATGAGTATACTCCCGTCCACTTCATAGATGCTCTCCGCCAGGCAGCTGTTTTTTATCGGCGAAAAATAAAGACTGTCATTTGCATGAGACGCCTTCATGAGAAGAAGGAGATGCCTGATACTGTCATGGCGTATATTTCCAAGGACTCCGGCAAGCACTGTCATTGGTATTCTGGAATCCTCATCGATCCACAGCAGAAGTGTATCGTCTGGCATCATTGCACCTGGAAGGTTATCAATGCTGACATCCCGGGAAAGCCCCCACAGTGAAAGATGCTCCGGACCTGCGCCGGATACCGGACGCGCATCCGGGACATAGAAGTTGCTATAGAGGATTCCTTCTCCTTTAAGTCTGGATATATTGTCCTTCAGACTGTTGAATATGCTGTTCAGACCGGAGAGGTCCTGGTATATATTCGTCAGTTCTGTGACAAAATCATCGTCGTATTTGAGGCGGTGGAATATGGATTCGGCACTCTTTCGGTTTCTGCATAAGCCGATGGCTTCGAGGATTGCCTCTGCGGCCGACATTCTGTCCTTTTTAGTTGTCAAGGCAAATTCATTCAGGAAGGCATCCGTATCAGTGTGTTTCCGGTTCCCAGCATAACTTACGACTGCTGTCCAAACAGTCAGTGAACCGGCGGTCTCTCTTTTGCAGAATTGGAAGGAGACCCCGTTGAGGTTTTCCAGATTACTTTCTACAGCATCCTTTATGGCATCGGTCCATATATAAATGACATCCGGCCGAAGTTCTTCAATGACTTTTGCAAATGCCGGAAAATCAGAGTCAAGAGACGACTTGCGTTCCTGATAGGAAAAGTCTTCTGCTTCCGGAAGAAAATGCTGGATATAATTGTAGAAGGCCACACTGTTCCAGAACATTACACGCTCTTCGTTTGATATTCTCCGTCCACATATCCCTGTCAAGAAACGCGTAAATTCCCCGTATGAGGGACAACGTTCACCCTCCGTATATGAGTCGATTTCGATGATATTGCTGTTGGAAATCCTGTAATATCCATCATACAGTTCCATCCTGTCTTTATATATCGGGCATAGCTCATCATAGTCTTTGGAGAGCCCTGCCCGTACACATTGCTCATAATAGGTACATCCATAGCTTTTGGCATGGGCTTCCCAGCAGAAATGATAAGCCCCGAGGACAAGAGTCTTTAGACTGTTGAATCCTGAGCTATAATTTTCGCCGACCCTCGGCCTGAAAAAATATGTCCTGTCTTCATCCATGTCAGATTTTTCTGGCTGAATCAAAATCAGTATGTCGATTCTCCACGATCCACCTGTCGATATTCCCGCTTTTCAGAAAGTCCCGCTCTTCCGTTCCATTTCGATGGCAGGAAGGGATGGACCGGAAAGATGCTGTATTGTCCCGATTTCTGCACACTACATCTCCTCTGCCTTCCATTCGCTGACGGTGCGGGTGGAAGAGTCGAAATTTATTCCGACTTTCACGACTTTCCGGCCGTCCATCCTGTACGGGACAAGGTAGCCTTTGCTGTCTATCTGTCTGAGCGCTTCTTCAGCGGAGCCATCCAGTTTAAGTTCAAATACATAGATGTGCGTCTCTGTCTTGATGACAATATCTGCACGACCGGCAGAACTCTTAACCTCGCTCTCAACATAAAGGCCTGTCATTGAGAAAAGCAGATAGAAAAGTGTATGGAAGTGCTTCTCTGTCTTGTTGTCAAGATCGTATGGAATCGAGGCGAAGAAAGTCGTAATGCGCTGCATACAGCTTTCGAGGTCGTTTCTGCGCAGATCCTTTACGACCCCTGTTATAAGTGCATTCCTGGCTAAGTTCGGATCCTGGACATAGTATGGGATGAGTGATCCGATGAAGCCCAGACGCACTTCATCGTTAGGATATGCAAGCGTATATTCCATATATTCAGGGTCATAATTCTTTATAGTCAAGTAACCGCTCTGGTACAGGACGGGCAACGGATTCAATATCGTTTCCGTCGGGGCGTCGAACTGCTCTGCAGATGCCTTCATTCCGTCAAGGGCCTCTATGTCAAAGTTATATTTCCGGAGCAGCCCTATCAGGAATGTCGGGGTGCCGGAACTGAACCAATATTTTCCGTATTCTCTGTCATTCAGGGCGTTGAGCAGGCTGAAAGGATTGTATATGTCCTCGCAGTGGGGACTGAAATGATAGCCGTCATACATTTTCTGCAGATGACTGCAAGCTTCTTCGTATGTTTCTCCATTGGCTTCAGCGAGTGTCTGCACATCCTCTTTCAAACTTGTGGAAAGTTCGGTCGCAGTGATGCCGCAGATAGAACTGAACCTGTCTTTCATGCTGATGTTCTGCAGACTGTTCAGTTCGCTGAATATGCTCATCTGGCTGAACTTGCTTATCCCTGTGATAAAAACGAACCGGAGCATCGCATCGCTCATCTTCACCACACTATAGAAACTTCTAAGCATATTCCGGAGTCTGTCCTGAAGCTCAGGATCCCCGGTGCTGTCCAGCAGTGGGGCGTCATATTCGTCCACAAGGAACACCACCTGCTTACCAGTCTTCTCGTATGCCCTGCGTATAATGCCCTGGAAACGTTCCGCAGGGGTCTTTTCTACCGGATTGCTTCCATATTTTTCTTCCCATCTTCCAAGCTGTATCCGGAACTGGCCTTCAAGATCCTCCGCACTCAGATATTTTGTCCCGCTGAAATCGAAATGCAGCACCGGATATTGTATCCAGTCTTTTTCAAGCCCATTGATAGCAAGTCCGTCGAAAAGCTCTTTACGTCCTGAAAAATAAGCCTCCAGAGTGGTCACAAGCAGACTTTTCCCGAACCGCCGGGGACGGCTCAGGAAATATATTTTGCCAGATGTCACAAGGTCGTATATAAGGGCCGTCTTGTCTATATAGATACAGCCGCGCCGGATGACTTCACTGAATGTCTGTACTCCGATAGGATATTTTTTCTTCGGATTATTCATGTTTTCCCAGGATTTTGATTATGATAACCGATTCTGCATTATTTTGGATAGACCTATTTCACAATCCACCTGTCGATATTCCTTGTCTCGCTGCTGAAGTTCACCCCGATCGAATATACGGTCCTGGAGTCGGAGCTGAACGGCAGGGCGTACTGCTTCTCCTCGATCTGGGCGATGGCCTGCTCGGCGGAGCCATCAAGCTTGAACTCCATGATGTAGACATATCCGGGTGTCTGGAGCACGAGGTCGATGCGGCCCTGGGAAGTGTGGTACTCGACCTGGGTGTAGAGGCCGGCCAGGCGGAATACGATGAAGAGCACGTTCTGGTAGTGGAGCTCGATGTCCTTTGCCATCTCGTAGGGACAGTCCGCGAGGAACGCCTGGAGGCGCTTCATGAAGCTGTCGATGTCCCCGCTTTTCACATCGGAGATGAACTCCCAGATGGCGAATCCGCCCTCCGTCTCCTGCAAGGGCGTATAGTATGGCAGGAGAAACTTCATGAATCCCTCCTCGACCTCGCGGTTCGGGAACCCCAGCTCGTATATCCGGGGCTCGGGGATGAATCCCTTGATGGTGAGGTATCCGCTCTGGTAGATCACCGGAATCGGGTTGGTCGATGACGCGTCTATGCTGTCCAGGACATCGGAGGTAGTCTTCTCGTGCGCCATCTTGTACAGGTCGTACTTATGCTGCTTCAAAAGTTCCACCAGATAGGTCGGTGTCCCTGTCTCGAACCAGTACCGTCCGTACTGCCTTTTCTTGAATGTGTTCAGCAGGCTGAACGGGTTGTATATCCCCGGACTGTAAGGGTAGAAATGGTAGCCATCATAGTCGGCCTTCAGCTGCTCGCAGGCCTGAGTGAAAGTCTGTCCGTTGGCATCGGCGAGAGCCTGTATGTCATCGCTGAAATTGTCCGGAAGTTCTTGCTCGCTTATCCCGCAGATGTCGAAATAATTCCTGTCCCAGGAGATGTCCTCCAGGTTGTTAAGGTCGCTGAATACGCTGATCTTCCCGAATTTGGTCACGCCGGTGAGGAGGGCGAACTTGATGTTCCCGTCCTGTGATTTGAGCGCTCCGTAGAATGCTTTCAGCGTGCCCCTGTATTCATCCTGCCTTTCCTGGTCTCCTATTGCCTGGAGCATGGGCTTGTCATATTCATCTATGAGTATCACGACCCGGGTCCCGGTCTTTGCGGCCGCACGCTTGATGATTCCTTCAAATCTTGTGGCCAGTGACTGTTCATGCGGGTTGGCCCCGTATAGACTCTCCCATTCGGTAAGTGCCAGATCCAGCTTCTTGTCAAGAGCCTCAATTGTATTGTATTTCTCTGTGTTCAGATCCAGATGCAGCACAGGATACCGGTTCCACTCCTTTTCCAGCGCCTCGATGGCGAGCCCTTCGAACAGCTCCTTCTTCCCCTGGAAATAGGCCTCCAATGTGCTGATGAGCATACTCTTGCCGAACCGTCTCGGACGGCTCAGGAAATAATATCTCCCCGTCTTCACCAGACGGTATATGATTTCCGTCTTGTCTACATAGACATAACCGTCCTTACGCAGGCTCTCGAAATTCTGTATTCCTACCGGATATAACTTTCCCATATCTGCTGACTTCAGTTTTCGACAGTCAAAAATAGCAATTAATTCGGTTATATACAGAAATCCTGCATATATTCTCAATATCTTTGTGCCGGGCCATTATATGCCGCATTAAGAAAGATTTGCTTATGAAAACGTGAATTTGATGAATTTAATTCATTAAATTACATCGAATTACCTATTAAGGAGCAGACCTGTGGGCATGCGACAGGGCCCCCGGCGAGGGGGCGGATGGGGGTGGCGCCCCTTAACAAGGGGCTGTCACGAAGTGACTGGGGTTTAGACAGACAGGATTTCTGTAGCAGGGCCCAACAGGGCCGCACCGGAGCGTCAGCGAGGTTTCCGTCAGGGAAACCGAAGC
>JADILZ010000110.1 GCA_017695065.1 Candidatus Cryptobacteroides excrementipullorum | reverse complement strand
GCTTCGGTTTCCCTGACGGAAACCTCGCTGACGCTCCGGTGCGGCCCTGTTGGGCCCTGCTACAGAAATCCTGTCTGTCTAAACCCCAGTCACTTCGTGACAGCCCCTTGTTAAGGGGCGCCACCCCCATCTCTGCTCACTGTGAAACATCCACAGGATGATTTCACTCTCCGCTCGCGACCTCGCCGGGGGCCCTGTCGCATGCCCACAGGCCTGCTCCTTAATAGGTAATTCGATGTAATTTAATGAATTAAATTCATCGAATTCACGTTAACTACATAGAGGCCAAGTATGTCCTGAACGGGACAGTAAGCCAGACGGATGTCGATGCCACGATAAACAAGCTCCGTGACAGGGCAGAGGTCGGCAGGATGAATATCGGCGACATCAGCGACACCTTTGACCCTGACAGGAACCCTGAGATTGATCCTGTACTGTGGGAAATCCGCAGGGAGCGTCTCATAGAGCTGATGGGCGAAGGGTTCTCATGGCCTGACATCAGGAGATGGAAACAGGGCCCGTGGTATGTGAACAAGCAGCACTACGGGGCTTATGTAGAGGATGCGGAGGCATCCGGAATCACCTCCCAGTCGCTTGGCGAGACCGGTATCCTTGTCGAAGGAGGCACGACTGAGGCGTCTTCATCCCAGCTTGCTTCACAGGGTGGCGGCGGACACCTCTATTATTATGCATCGCCTACGTCAAGCACCGGGTGGCAGGACAAGTACTACCTGTATCCGATCTCTACAATAGACCTGCAGCTGAACCCTAACCTGGAGCAGAATCCGGGATGGTAGCCGGACTGCAGACAACGGCAAGAGGGACCCGCTCCATGCTTCGAGCGGGCCCCTCTTTCTTTATCCGGGATGTCCTCCGTACGGGACCGGGAAGACGACCCTTAGGGTGTTTCCTGCCTGGCTTTTTTCTAAAGTGTGGTCAGGCCTTCGATTGTGGCCTGGTCTCCAGCAATCTTCTTTATGAGTCCCTGGAGTACGTTGCCTGGCCCGATCTCCATGAAATAGCCAGCTCCGTCAGCCAGCATGTTCTTCACTGTCTGGGTCCACTTCACAGGAGAGGTCAGCTGTGCAAGAAGGTTCTTCTTGATAGTGTCAGGGTCAGTGGACGGGAGAGCGGTGACATTCTGGTAGACAGGGCATACCGGTGTCTTGAATGTCGTTGCCTCGATGGCTTTTGCAAGTTCTGCGCGGGCTGGCTCCATGAGAGGGGAGTGGAAGGCTCCGCCGACTTTAAGGACGAGGGCCCTTTTGGCTCCGGCGGCAAGCATCTTGTCGCATACGTCCTTTATTGCGTCTATCTCTCCCGAGATAACGATCTGGCCGTCGCAGTTATAGTTTGCAGGTACGACAACGCCGGCAGTGCACTCTTTGCATATCTGCTCCACTTTCTCGGTAGGGAGGGCTATAATCGCCGCCATGGTGGAAGGCTTTATCTCACATGCTTTCTGCATGGCCATTGCCCTGATGGACACGAGCTTGAGGGCATCCTCAAAATCCATTGCCCCGGCTGCTGCAAGAGCGGAGAACTCACCGAGGGAGTGCCCTGCCACCATATCAGGCTGAAACCCTTCATAGCATTTTGCAAGCACTGTGGAGTGGAGGAATACTGCAGGCTGGGTGACACGTGTAGCCTTCAGTTCTTCAGAAGTACCTTCGAACATTATGTCGGTAATCCTGAACTTCAGAATCTCATTCGCTTTTTCAAGCATTTCCTTTGCTGTGGCGTTGGACTCGTAGAGGTCTTTCGCCATCCCAGGGAACTGTGAACCCTGGCCAGGGAAAACATAAGCTTTTTTCATATTGCACTATATTATTGATGGTAATTCAAACGGGCGTGCAAATATACTGTTTTTTTTAGTCAAATCCCCTATATCGGTCCAATGTCATTTACTGCCGTATGAACACATTTGTAAAATCTGTGAACCGCTTCCTGCTGTCGCCGGATGGCCGGAAGCGGGTTTGGCATGTGAGACAGCGGGTTAGCAGATTCCGGTTGCAGGACACCCCCCTCCCAATGCAGTGTAGAGGGTTATCGTACTTGAAATCTCGGACAGGGTGTTGGACACTTCCCCTATCCTTGCTTCCAGGAGGGTCTGCTGCGCGGTGAGCACCTCGAGGTAGGCGGTGGGCCCGTTCTGCATGAGCATGAGGGTGCTTTCAGCCGCCTTTTCAAGACTGCTTACCTGCCCGGCGCAGTTGGCTGCCTTCTCTGATGCTCTCAGGGGCCTTCCATGAGCCGAGGCTTCCTCTCGGTATAATGGAGCCGGAGGGCTTGCCGGTGAGGGAGCATATCTGGTTTTCCGTCTGCTCGTAGATGGTTTCCTGCGCTTCAAGGGAAAGCAGGGTGTAGTACTGTATGGCCACCGTGGATATCAGTTCCGCCCGGACGGACTGCATGTAGGCCACAGACTCCATGAGTGCCGCCGCCATCCCCTCAATCAAAATGATGTGATGTTTCATATTGTCTGTCGATTGGTTTAATGTCTTCTTACAGGCAGCTTTCCGCTTCCTCCACGCTCAGGGCAGGGGATTCCCCGGAACGGAGCTTGCCTATGACCATGCCTGCGGCCTTCCTGGCCGATTTCCGGTCAGGGAAGGGCATCTCGCCCGGGAGAGCGGGGATGAAGGGCTGGTGTATGACAACGGAATTGCGGCAGCCTATATCATATCCCCAGCCATCGCCGGACCTGAAAAGTCTCCGGCTGTATCCGTAGTTGTGGCATAACAGGGTATATGACAAGACTGCCGCAGCCGCTGCCAGGATGGCTCCTGCCACCATGGCACGGACTCTGGTCTTATCAGTCATTCTCGTTGTATTCTTCTTCAGGGAAAAATTCCCACATGTCGTCGTACTGGCAGGTCCCGCTTTTCCCGGTGAGGACAAATCCCCTGTTGTCCAGGGAAAAGCCCACTGCCTCGCTCCTCGTGCCTGCCTCATAGGATGTCCTCTCTGTCCACTGGTCATCGGACGGGTTGTATTCCCATGTGGATGTCATCCCTGACCCGGCGTTCTCACCGCATGTCAGGTAGCCGAGTCCGTACATGGTGAATGCCACCCCGTATGAGCGTGCGATGGTGCCGTAGTCGTCGTCATAGTCATCGTCGCTGACATTCTCTATCTCCCTCTTTTCGGTCCATGTGCCAGAGGACGGGTCGAAGGACCAGAAGTCTGTGACGACGTTGGAGTTGTTCTCCCCGCCCACCACGTATGCTATGCCGTCTATGACAAAAGCCGAGGCGCCCATCCTCTTGGAGCCTCCGATGCTCGTGATCTGCTCCCACGTGTCAGACCCCTCGTTGTATTTCCAGAAGTCCTTCAGGTGGTTCCCGTCGTATCCGCATCCCACATATCCGTTGCCTCCGGCATAGAATGCCACTGTCGCCCTCCTGGCAGAGCCTCCGAAGTCAGAAACCTGTGTCCATGTGTTGGAAGAAGGGTCGTATCTCCAGAAGTCATTCAGGTAGTTGTCCCCGTCATATCCCAGTCCGACATAACCGTACATGTCGGTGCCGAAGCCGGAGGCATATGTACGTGCAGGGCCTTCCATGGATGCCTTCTGGGTCCATGTTCCGCTTACTTCGTCGAATTCCCACAGGTCGTTGAGCCTGTATTTGTATCCTCCGTATCCTCCTGTGGCTATGTACACAGTCCCGTTTACCGAGAATGTGACAGCCGCGCATCTTGCCACTCCGTCGAAGTCCGAGACTTTGACCCAGTTGCCCACCAGCTCGTCCTCTTCATCATCGTATGAACATCCTGTGATGGTGCCTGCAGCCAGTACGGCCGCCAGTGCCGTTTTGTGGAATCTTTTCATTGCTTCTCGTTTTTGATTTTTCCGTTTTTTCGTACAAATTTGGCCTTTCCGGTTGTCCTGCGCAAAACCAATCGACAAACCGCCTGGGGTGTCGGCTGAAATGCACGGCTTCGGCGGCGGATGTTCCCTTCCGGTGCAATCTTTTCACCTGCAGTGTTGCAGATTGGCTTTTTTTTCATATCTTGCAATATTGTAACATTCTGGCTTCTTTTTGAAATGATATTTCAGGCAATAACCATTTTTAAGCAATAACCATAATACAGATGAAACGTTTATTCCCTTTTTTCCTGGCCGTGTTTCTGCCAGTGCTGGCTCTCAGTGCCCAGACAAGACCTGAAAAAGACAGGCTCTATACTCTGTCTCCTTCTTCCGACCCTGCAAAATCCGTCGGGATGCTTCCCGGAGGACAGGTCGCTGCCCTTGTTGACTGCAACGGGCTCGACAAGCTGCAGCTCTGGACTGTGGAAGACCTCTCCGGAAGTTTCCGGATTTCCAACCCGTTCGAGAACAAGGCCCTGAACGCCCGTCCTGACGGGAAGGCGGGCATAGCCGAGACCAACGGCTCAGACGAGACGCAGCTGTGGCTCCTGCTACCTTCCGGAGAAGGGTACAGGCTGGTGCCGGCCAATTTCCCCGAACTGGTCCTTACTCTCATGCCTGACGGGACTCTGGCGCTTGCCTCAAGGGACGGCGGCGAGAATGCTCCCGGGACTCTGTTCATTTTTACGGAGAGCAGCATGCAGCTGTCGGACGATGAGGTCGTCGCGTCTTCAGGCACAAGGGTTTACTGGGAGGACGAGACAGTCTTCCAGGAAAACAAGGAACCCGGGCATGCCACATACATTCCGTACAGGAATGTTTCAGAGATGCATGCTGACAAGGCCTTCTATGACACTCCTTGGGTGCACAGCGGCAGCTCGGCATTCAGGCTTCTCAACGGCGAGTGGTATTTCAGCCTCGTCCCTGAGCCGTCACAAAGGCCCGTTGACTTCTACAAGGAGGACTACGATGTTTCCTCATGGGACAGGATACCGGTACCTTCCAACTGGGAGATGCTCGGATACGACAAGCCTATCTACTGCAATGTGGAGTACCCGCACTCCAATACCCCTCCTTACATCAGGGCCCGGAAAGGCTTCAATGACGGCGGCAAGAATTACGGGATAAACCCTGTGGGGTCTTATGTACGTCTTTTCGACCTTCCTGAAGGATGGGACTCAAACCGCACATTCATCCATTTCGGCGGCATATACAGCGCCGCATTCGTATATCTCAACGGGAAGTATGTCGGCTATACTCAGGGCTCGAACAATACGGCCGAATTTGACCTGACCCCATATCTCCGCCAGGGGGAGAACCGTCTTGCGGTGCAGGTGTTCAGATGGAGCGACGGCTCGTATCTCGAGTGCCAGGACATGTTCCGCATGAGCGGTATTTTCCGTGACGTGTATATCTACAACGTCCCGAAAGTGAGTGTTCGCGACCATTATATCACATCCGAGCTTGACCCTGCTGACGGATACCGCTCGGGAACGATGACAGTGAAGATGACCGTGGACAACAGGGATGCCCTTTCCGGTACCAAGGATCTGCATGTCAATCTTCTGTCCCCTGACGGGAAACTTGTTGCGACAGAAAGCGCGGAGGCTCCATACGGGCCGGAAGGCGGACAGGTATCCGCCGAAGTGACATTCTCTCTCAAGGGTCTTGAGCTCTGGTCGGCCGAGACCCCTGCCCTCTACACCGTGGAGGTGGTCCAGAAGGAGGACGGCAGGGAGGAGAACGCCTTTTCCACCAAGTTCGGTTTCCGTGACATAAGGATAGAAGGGCCGCAGGTGCTCATTAACGGGGAGAAAGTCCTCTTCAAGGGCACCAACCGCCATGACACGCACCCTGTTTATGGACGTGCAGTGCCTGTGGAGTCCATGCTCGAGGATGTCCTCCTGATGAAGAGGAACAACATAAACACCATACGCACGTCGCATTATCCTAACGACGAGAAGATGTATGCGATGTTCGACCACTACGGTCTCTATACGATGGACGAGGCTGACCTGGAGGACCACGCAAACCAGTCCATCAGCGACATGCCGTCCTGGATACCTGCGTTTGTGGACAGGATTGACCGTATGGTGCTCAGGGACAGGAACCATCCGAGCGTCATTTTCTGGAGCCTGGGCAACGAGGCTGGAGGCGGGAGCAATTTCGCTCCATGCTACGACGCGGCCAAGGCCCTGGACAGCAGGCCGGTGCACTATGAAGGCACGAGGGACGGGAAGCCATATGGCGGCAACCGTTTCAGTGACATGTATTCAAAGATGTATCCGGGTATGGACTGGATGTACGAGTACGAAGATTTCTTCGACAAGCCTATGTTCATCTGCGAATACGCACATGCGATGGGCAACGCGATAGGGAACCTTAAGGAATACTGGGAGTGTATCGAAAGCAGCAGGAGCATCATCGGAGGCGCCATCTGGGACTGGGTGGACCAGGCCATCTACGACCCTCAGGAGATGAAGCGGGGGATATACAGGCTGCATACCGGCTATGATTATCCCGGACCTCACCAGGGCAATTTCTGCTCCAACGGGATTGTCACTCCTGACAGGAATCCGGAGTCTCCGAAACTCAAGGAGGTGAAGGCCGTCTATCAGTATGTCGGCTTCTCGCCGGTATCTTCCGATGAAAAGAAGAACACCTTTACTGTAAGGCTGGAGAACAAGTACGACTTCACTTCTCTCGGGGAGTTCCGCCTCGGATGGGAGACAGTAGTGGACGGCCACGTCGTGGCTTCGGACAGCCTCGACATGCCTGATGTCCTGCCTGGCGACAGCGTCGAATTCACTCTCGCCCTCCAGGGTGTGAAGCTGAAAAAGGCCTCCAGAGAAGGTAAGGAGGTGATGGTGAACCTGTCTGTCAGGCAGAAGGACGAGACACTTTGGGCAGGGGCCGGACATGAAGTGGCACGGAAGCAGTTCGGCATCCTGGCACGCGGCCCTATGGAGGCCCTTCAGGCACGTTCTTCAGGAGAGAGCCTCCAGGTGGACAGACAGGACGGCAGACTTACCGTTTCCAACTCCAGGATTTCAGCCACATTCGACACTTCTTCCGGCAGGATGGTGTCCCTGTCCATTGACGGAGTGGATGTGATCAGCTCCGGACAGGGCTTCATCTATGACAACCACAGGTGGATCGAGAACGACAAGTTTACCATGACGGACAACGGCCTGGCTCCAGAAGGCACTGCTGAAGTGCAGATGGAAGGGGACCTTGTTAAGGTCATCACTTCCCGCGGAGGCTCGCTCTGCTCTTCGGAGATAACATACATATTCTCTCCGGACGGGATCATGGACATGGATGTGAAGCTGACCCCTGAGACGGACAATCTCCGCAGGTGCGGTCTTGTGTGCGGTATCAACCCGGAACTGTCAAATCTCAGCTATTACGCTCTCGGACCATGGGACAACTATGTTGACCGCAACGATGCATGCATGGCAGGCTGGTACACTTCCAGTGTGGATGACATGATATGGAGATATGTCAAGCCTCAGTCGAGCGGCAACAGGGAAGGCCTCCGCGAGCTTGTGATGACTGACGGAGCCGGCAAGGGGATAAGGATCCAGACGGAAGGTACAGTTTCGTTCTCCGCACTGAGGTTCACCGACAGGGATCTCATGGATGCCGCCCACCAGTGGGAGCTTGAGGAACGTCCTTACATCGTGCTCCATCTGGACGGGATGGTCCGCGGCATAGGCAACGCGAGCTGCGGTCCGGACACCATACAGAAATACTGGATTCCGCTGTCTCCGGAGAAATACAGGATACGCATTTCGGCTGTGTCAGGACTCTGATGAGCTGTTTACATATCGATGATATTTCAGACAGCTTCTGAATGTCTGGATGAAAGAGAGAGAGGGTGGGTCATGGAAATGATGACCCACCCTCTCTCTCTTGGCCTGCAGTATGACTCTGTGCCAGTGCGGCTGATCCACGTTATTTCACTTCGATGACCTTCCTGGACTCTTCAGGCGCCGGTCTCCGGAATTTAGGGATCTCCACACTCAGGACACCGTGCTCGACGTGTGCGCTGATCTTCTCCTTGTCCGCATCTTCAGGAAGCACCATTGTCTGCTGGAACTTTGAGTATGAGAACTCGCGGCGGAGATAGTGCCCGTGTTTCTTTTCCTCGCTCTCTTTGTCCTTCTTTTCCATCTCGATGACGAGGTTGCCCTCTTCATTGATGTGGACCATGAAGTCCTCCCTGGTCATTCCAGGCGCGGCGAGCTCGAGCTCATATCCGTTCTCGTTTTCCAGTACGTTGATGGCAGGGGCCGTGGCGTTCATCCTGTCCATCCAGTTGGTGTCAAAGAAATCGTTGAAAATGTCCGGCAACCATGTCTGGTTGTATCTTTTTCTTGCAGGTATCATAATGATGTCCTCCATAAATTATGTTTTACAATATTTTCAATTTGTTCTGACCTGTATCTTATCAACGGATATGCCACCGGCGTAAAGGGTCTGAAAACGGCCTCCTGGCCGAGAAAATTGGAAAAAATGTCATGTTTCAGGACAATTTGTCGTATCTTGGGCCCCGCAAATTGACAGTATTTATGACAAGAGACGAACTGATGAGGAAGGCCATCGGGCTTTCCGTGCGGAATGTGGCCATGGGCGGAGGGCCTTTCGGGGCAGTGATAGCCAGGGACGGGGAAATCATCGCGACAGGCGTGAACCGTGTGACCGCGGACCATGACCCTACAGCCCACGCCGAGGTGAATGCGATACGGGCAGCAGCGGAAAAGCTCGGCACATACGACCTGAGCGGATGTGAGATATACACCTCGTGCGAGCCGTGCCCGATGTGCCTCGGTGCCATATACTGGGCCCACCTGGACCGCATGTACTACGGAAATGACAAGCATGATGCGGCGATGGCAGGATTCGATGACGCATTCATCTATGAGGAGCTTGAGCTGAAGCCTGAAGAGCGCCGCCTCTCTTCAAGGAGACTGCTTCCTGAGGAGGCGATTGAAGCATTTGACAGATGGAGGGAGAAGACAGATAAGGTGGAGTACTGAAGTCTCTTACACGCACGAGTCCTGTGTATCCCGCCGGTACTCCAGTCTGCCTGAGTATCGCAGCGCGGCTATGGCACATACTGATGAAAGTACGGACCCTGCGACGAAAAGCATTCCGGATGAGACCATTATGTCGCCTAAACCTGTAAGCGGCGAGACAAGTCCTCCTGCAGCGAATCCGAAAGCCCCGAGCAAGGCTGAGGCTGCCCCGGCATGTTCCCTTCCTGCATCCATGGCCAGAGTATTGGACGATGTGAAGGTAAGTCCGAGCATTGTCAGAAGACAAAGCAGCAGTATCTCATACAGCCAGAAACTGCATCCGAGGCACATCGCCGCGCACAACAGCACGTAGACTGCGGCCATTCCGATGCTGCCTGTCAGGAACGCCTGTTCCATTGTACGGAACTTCAGGGAAAGGGCGGCTGCGGCTCCTATCGCGAGTGCATTGGCACCGAAACATATACTGAACATCATCGGGGAGAACCCGTAGTGTTCCTGCATGATGAACGGAGATGAAGAGATGTTGGTGAAAAGCACGGCCTGCGAGAAAGCGAACTGCAGGATGTAGCACATGTACAGCCTGTTCCCGGACAGTGCGGCGAACCCTCCTATTATAGGTCTACCCTTCCGTGATGCGCCCTTTGTCCGGCTTTCCGATTTGCTGTCAGACGGCTTTGTCCGGTGTGTCTCCCTGAAATGCGCCGTCCCGCCCAGGAGCATCACCCCGATCCCGAAAAGACACCAGAATATGCCGTGCCATCCGGCCCCGCCCGCAAGAGCCCCGCCTATTACCGGGGCCGTTACGGGGGCGATGCCGTTGATGGCGCCGATTACGGCAAGCATTGCTGCAAGGTCACGTCCCGTATAGATGTCCGCTGCGTATATGCAGCCTGCAGTGGCTGCAAGGAACAGCACGAGGGCCGTGACAAGCGGAGGCTTTCTACCGGTGCGGTCGCTTATGGGACCGAATATGAGCTGGCCGATGGCCAGGCCTGCCATGCCGGATGAGAGGCCGAGCTGTACCATGGAGGCTGATGTCCCGAAATATTCCGCCATCGACGGGAGGGTGGGCAGATACATGTCTGTCACGAAAGGCCCGAAGGCTGTGAGCATCCCCAGGAATATGAGGATGAATATCCTGTTGTTCTTTTCCATTTTTATTCTGAGTTCAAATCCGGATGCAAAGGTACCGCAGTTTATCTCTCTAGAAATGTCAATATCCGTATAAATAATTTGATTTTAAGAACAGATAATGTCATTTTTGTCGTAAATTTGATTAACAGATTCGAAAAACAGAATTATGCCATGTTCGCAAAGTTCATGACTGCCGATGCTTCGATAGATGTCGATGCCTTGGAATATGTGGAAGGACCTATGGAGTCCCTTCACGGGAGCAGCGCAATATTCCGTTGCGGACTATGCCTTGTCTGCACTTCAGGGAAATGCACAGTATCCACGGGGGCGAGCACATACAATATGACGGAGGGTACGGGGATTGTCTTTGTGACAGGGACTCTCTTTCAGCTCGATGACTGTGCTGATGACCTGTGTTTCAGGGGGATACTTTTCCCGAAAAGGAGATTTACGGATGTCGTGGTGAATCTTGATACGGCACTTTTCAACTACATGCATGAGTATCCGTGCTATGTATATGACGGCTCTCCGGAGCGTATTGCGGCCTTCAGAGGCATAAACCTCTGGATGGACATGGCAGGGATGCTGTTCTCCGGCACTTTCCGCAGTGATGATCTCCGGGTGCAGGAAGAGGACAATTTCCTGCGCGGGCTCTTTCTCTGGATGCGGCGGAACCTGGATACAGGGGGCAGGGCAGGGGAAAACGGCAAAGACAGGACGGTCTCCCTCTGCCACAGGTTCCTCGGGCTTGTGCATGAGTTTGCTGCGCAGGAGCACAGCGTCCGGTTCTATGCCGACCGCCTGTGCATTACCCCAAGGTATCTCAACAAGATAACGGTCATGCATGTGGACGGTCTGAGTCCCAAAAAAATCATTGATGACCAGCTCGTGGCGGAAATCAAGGTACGGCTTGTGAACTCTTCCCTTTCAATCACCCAGATAGCCGGGGAACTGAATTTCTCGGACCAGACTTACATGAGCTCTTTCTTCCGCAGGCTTACGGGCCGGTCTCCGGCAGACTACCGGAAATCTGCCGCAAGGTAATCTCAGGGCCTGCCGAGGATTTTCGCGATGAGGTATGACGCGTTCATGTTTCGCGCAATCCCTTCGCTTATCTTGTATGAATAGCTTATCTCGTCCGAAAGCCCTATCTCGAATCGGTAGTTGGAGAATACAGCGCCGTCCTTTTCTCCAAGTTCCGCAAGTCCGAGGTCGTGGGTGGCCACTATCCCGGACACTTCGTATTTCCTGAGCTCGTCCAGCACCATGGCGGAGCCGCGCAGCTTGTCGGCGGAGTTGGTCCCTTTCAGTATCTCATCCAGGATGACCAGGGTGTAGCCTCCGGACCGGACATTGTCCAGCATCTGCCCGATTCTCATCAGTTCTGCCTGGAAGTAGGAGATGTCCTCTGACAGGTTGTCAGTGGTCCGCATGCTTGAAAACAGGGCCACGGGCACGAAGGCGAACTTCTCCGCGCAGACAGGCGCCCCGTTGCATGCCAGGACGAGGGATATGCCGATTGTCCTGAGGAATGTGCTCTTGCCCGCCATGTTGGCGCCGGTGACGATGGCTATGTTGTGCCTTCTGAGAGTGAAATTGTTGGGCACGGGGCTGTTTCTCCATAGGAAAGGGTGGGAGATGGCTTCCGCGCTGATTATTACGTCAGAAGAGATGTCCAGGAGTGTTGCCCTGGTGTTTTCCGGATGGCATGCCGCATATGTCGCCAGGCTGGTGAGTGCGTCGAATTCAGCCACATGGCCTGTCCAGCTCTTTATATGCGGCATGTATCTCATGCACCATCTGTCGAAAAGCATCGACAGGACGATGTCGTACATCAGGGTACCGTTCAAAAGGATGTACATCACGAAGTTCCCCCTCTGGTCGAAAAGGTTGAGAAGCGTGGCCAGCTTTCCGATTGCCTCGAGACTCCCGTCCTTGTCCTTGAAGAGCTTGTATCTGAGCTCCCGGAGCATGGTTGAGCGGAACTTGTGCCCGTCTATCAGCTTGAGGAGCTCAAGGTAGGCCTTGCATTCATTGAAGAGATTTTCTGTCCTTCCGGCGGTGCGTCCTGTATTCCTTGCAAAGGCGGCCGACACGGTGAGCTGGATGATGAACATGCTCCAGAAGTATGGCCAAGGAAGGGCGCCTGCAATCCAGTATATCAGGAAAATGGTTGTGACAGAGACTGTTACCATGGTGAGGAGCATTCTGAGGACGGGCTTTTGCTCCGTATTGTGGCGGACAACGTCCCCTTCCATATAGCTTTCGGCCAGCCTGTCGAGTCCTTTGCCGATGTGCCGGCATGCCAGGAAGTCCAGCCTCCACTGCCTTTCTTCCGCAAGCTCGGACACAGCGTCCTGCCGTCTGGATATAGTCTCCGGATCCCTGGGGAGATGGGTGAGGTTCCATGCAAGGGTATCCCTTCCCTTCAGGGTGACCGTCCGGTCAATACGGTTGAAAAGGGACTGGGGGCCGAATATGTCCAGGTCATGGGAATATTCATGGTGCATGTCCATGTATGCCGAGCCGTCGTCGAAGGCTGAGAAATCTCCTTTCAGGTATGCAAGCCCGTTCTCGCATACCCTGATCCTTGCCTGCAGGGCCGATATTTTTCTCCTGCATGTCTCGTCGGCCTTGATTGCGGCCAGGTATGCCAATACGGAAATGGCAATGCATACTGTTCCGGCAGTACCGCCTCCGTTCTTTACCGTGAACCATACGGCGGCAACGATGCAGGCGAAGAAGACCAGTTTGCACACGGCAAGGGCGTTGCTTCTCCCCGCCGTCCTTTTTTCCCTGGACTTCAAGTCATCGAGCAGTGTGTTGTAATACTGTTCCATTACTTCATTACTGGTACTGTAAAGGTTTCCTGCCCGGAGTCGGGTTCAGCATGCAAAAATACGATAATTTCTTCTCAGTGGCCCTCTCATGGGCATTATAATGTGAAAAAATGACTATATTTGCAGGCTTATGGGCCCTTTGTATGGGTCTGGACATGTAAATTGTTGATAACAAATGCATTCGGAATCAGTTACGTTAGGGTTCCGGAGAGTTTTTAAAGAAGAAGATACGGATATACTTTATGGAACTTCCTGCTAAGTACAACCCTGCAGAGACAGAGGACAAGTGGTATGCCTATTGGCTGAAAAACAAGTTTTTTCATTCAGAACCAGATGACAGAGAGCCTTATACGGTAGTGATTCCGCCACCTAATGTGACCGGTATCCTGCATATGGGCCATGTGCTTAACAACACCCTGAATGATGTTCTGGTGCGAAAAGCCAGGATGAACGGGAAGAACGCGTGCTGGGTGCCTGGTACTGACCACGCGTCCATCGCCACGGAAAGCAAGGTGGTGGCCAAGCTGAAATCGGAAGGAATCAGCAAGGAGGACCTTACCAGGGAAGAGTTCCTCAAATATGCATGGGAGTGGAAGGAGAAGCACGGGGGTATAATCCTCAGCCAGCTCCGCAAGCTGGGTGCCTCATGCGACTGGGACAGGACAAGGTTTACCATGGACCCGGACCTGAGCGAGGCTGTGATCAACACTTTCGTGTATTTTTACAGGAAAGGCTATATCTATAGAGGTGTAAGGATGGTGAACTGGGATCCTGTCGGGCTTACGGCAGTGAGCGACGAGGAGGTTATCCACAGGGATACCGTCAGCAAGTTCTATCACCTGAGGTATTTCATATCCGACGGAAACGGACATCCTACGGACAAGTACATCGTCATCGCGACCACACGCCCCGAGACTATCATGGCAGATGCGGCCGTATGTATCAATCCGGAGGATGACAGGTATCATTGGCTGAAAGGCAAGAAGATACTTATTCCTCTGATTAATAAGGAAATCCCTATTATAGAAGACAGTTATGTCGAGATGGGCTTCGGGACAGGATGCCTGAAGGTTACGCCTGCGCATGATGTGAATGACTATGAGATAGGCATAAGGCACAACCTTCCTGTCGTGGATATAATCGACGACCACGGCCGTCTGAACGAGAAGGCGCAGATCCTGGTAGGCGAGGACCGTTTCGAGGCGAGGAAGAAGATAGAGGTGATGCTCCGCGAGGCGGGCAACCTCGAGAAGGTGGAGGACTACACCTCTCCGGTGGGATACTCCGAAAGGACCAACGCCGTGATAGAGCCGAGGCTTTCGATGCAGTGGTTCCTCAAGATGGACCAGCTGGCCAAAGAGGCTCTTGAGTCTGTCGAAAGCGGGAAAGTGAAGCTTATACCGGACAAATACCGCAATACATACCGTCACTGGATGGAGAATGTGCGTGACTGGTGCATCTCCCGCCAGCTGTGGTGGGGACAGCGCATTCCGGCGTATTACCTGCCTGACGGACGCTTTGTGGTGGAGGCCGATGCCGCTGCCGCCCTGAAAGCGGCGCAGGAACTCGATCCGGCAGTGACGGCCGCCGACCTCAGGCAGGACGATGACGTGCTGGACACATGGTTCTCCTCATGGCTGTGGCCTATCTCTGTGTTCGATACGCACAAGGCCGGTCATCCGGAGGCGGAGCCTAACAGGGATCTGGCATACTATTATCCTACGAATGACCTTGTTACGGGTCCTGATATCCTGTTCTTCTGGGTAGCGAGGATGATAATGGCGGGTGACGAGTTCATGCATGACGTGCCGTTCAGGAACGTATATCTGACCGGTATTGTCCGTGACAAGCTCGGCAGGAAGATGTCCAAGACCCTCGGGAATTCGCCTGACCCGCTTGTCCTTATAGCAAAGTATGGCGCGGACGGTGTGCGCTTGGGTATGATGCTCTGCACATCGGCAGGAAACGATATACTCTTCGATGAGTCTCAGGTGGAGCAGGGCAGGAATTTCTGCAACAAGGTATGGAACGCGTTCCGGCTGATGAAGGGATGGAGCGTGGACGAAGGGGCTTCCCAGCCGGAGGCTTCGGCTGTGGCTGTCAAATGGTTTGCCAACAAGCTGGACATGACTCTCGCAACCGTGGAGGACCACTATTCCAAGTTCAGGATTTCCGATGCCGTGATGACGATATACAAGCTGTTCTGGGATGACTTCTGCGCATGGTATCTCGAGGCGGTCAAGCCTGCTTACGGCGCAGGCATCGACAGGACGACATATGATGCTACGGAGCGCTTCTTCGATTCCCTTCTGAAGATGATACATCCTTTCATGCCATTCATAACTGAAGAGCTCTGGCAGAACATGGCCCCGAGGAAGGACGGGGAGACAATAATGCTCCAGAGGATGCCTGTTTCAGAGGGGTATGACACCAGGACGATAACTGATTTCGAGATGGCTTGCGAGACTGTCGTGGCCGTGCGCAGCATGCGTCAGCAGAAAGGACTGTCCCCTAAGGAGCCTCTGAAGCTCATATTCAAGGGAGACTTCCCTGTGGACACTCTTCCGGTGGTCATGAAACTGGCGAATATTTCCGAGGTGTCGGAGGCGGATGCTTCAGGCAGCGCGTCTGGCGTGTCATTCATGGTGAGGACAGTGGAGATGTCCGTCCCTCTTGACGGTCTCGTGGACACAGCCGAGGAACTTGAGAAACTGGAGGCGGCGCTCGACTACCAGGAGAAATTCCTCATGTCCGTCCGCAAGAAGCTCTCCAACGGGAAATTCGTCTCCAACGCACCTGAACAGGTTGTGGCCGTAGAGCGTAAGAAGGAGGCTGATTCGCTCTCCAAGATTGAAAGTCTTAAAGCTGCAATAGCGGCACTGAAAAAATAGAAGGATGCGCTCGGAACTTGAACTTGACATAAGGTACTACGAGACCGACCAGATGGGGATTGTGCACCATTCAAACTACATCCGGTTCTTTGAATGTGGCCGTTCGGACATGATGCAGAAGGCCGGACTTCCGATCGAGGTCATCGAGAAGGAGGGTGTGATGCTTCCGGTGATTTCCGTCGAATGCCGTTACAGGCATCCGGCGTATATGGGTGACAGGATCAGGATAGTGTCCATGATAGATAAGGTGCCTATGGCCAAACTGGTGGTCAAGAGCGAGATATACAACCAGAACGGCGATCTGCTTGTCACCGGGACAGTCACCTTGGGCTTCATCGATTCCGTGACCAGGCATCCTGTCAGGTGTCCGGAATCGCTTGCGGGGATAATTGCAGAAAGTCTCTGACAGTAAACGAAGTTTGGTTTTAATTCGTCGCAAAGGCGTTATTTTATTATAAAACAATACGTTGAATATGTACTTACCACTTGTTTTTGGCTTGGGCTTTTGGGAAATAGCCATAATTGTGTTTATCATTGTACTCTTGTTCGGGGCAAAGAAGATCCCTGAGCTTATGGGGGGACTCGGCAAAGGTATCAAGAGCTTCAAGGAAGGGATAAAATCCGAGGACAGCGACAGCCGCAAGGAGATAACTTCAGGCGGTAAGGAGAAGGACGAGGAAAGATGATTTCGATTAACAGCCTTACAGTCGCTTACGGAGGATTCACTTTACTGAACGACATCAATTTCCATATCAGCGAGAATGACAAGATCGGTCTGGTAGGGAAGAACGGTGCCGGGAAGTCCACTATTCTCAAGCTGATATGCGGGCTCCAGAGTCCGACATCCGGGAAAGTCGCTGTGCCGGCCGGAGTGAAGATAGGCTATCTTCCGCAGATAATGGAGCATCATAAGGGGAAAAGTGTCATAGATGAGACCATGACGGCTTTTGCCGATATGTATGCCCTTGAGGATGAGCTTGAAAAGGTCACAGCTGAGCTTGCATCCCGTGAGGATTACGAATCAAAGGAATACCAGAGGCTTATCGAGCGGATGAACGAGATAAACGATTCCCTCACTTTCACCAGGAGCGAGTCTCCGAGAGTGCAGGCGGAGCGCACCCTCATCGGGCTCGGCTTCAAGTTCGAGGAACTGGACAGGCCTACCGAGACGTTCAGCCAGGGATGGAACATGCGTATCGAGCTGGCTAAAATCCTTCTTTCGAAGCCTGATGTCCTGCTTCTTGACGAGCCGACGAACCATCTGGACATCGAGTCCATAGAATGGCTTGAGGGGTATCTGAAGGACTACAGGGGTTCCCTTGTGCTCATTTCGCATGACAGGAAATTCCTGGACAATATCACCAACCGCACGGTGGAGATAATGCTCGGAAGGATACACGATTATAAAGTGCCGTACAGCAAGTATCTGGAACTAAGGAAGGAACGTATCGCGCAACAGATGGCTGCATACGAGAACCAGCAGAGGATGATAGAGAAGACGGAAGAGTTCATAGAGAGGTTCCGTTACAAGCCTACAAAGTCCAACCAGGTGCAGTCAAGGATAAAACAGCTTGAAAAGCTGGAGAGGGTGGAGGTGGATGAAGAGGACAGTTCGGCCCTGACTGTCAAGTTCCCGCCTGCCCCGCGGTCAGGTGATGTGGTATTCAAGGCCTCTGACCTTACTGTAGGATACGGCACCAAGGTAGTGTTCTCCGGAGCTGAAATAGAAGTGAGGAGAGGGGAAAAAGTCGCCCTTGTCGGACGTAACGGCGAGGGAAAGACCACGCTCATGAGAGTCATTATGCGGGAACTGGAACCTCTCGGCGGAGAGGCACGTACCGGACATAATGTGAATATAGGCTATTATGCCCAGAACCAGGAGGATATCCTTAACAAGGAGGATACTGTGTTCGAGACTCTCGACCGCATAGCAGTCGGGGATGTGAGGACAAAGTTAAGGGATATACTTGCCGCTTTCCTTTTCAAGGGAGAGGACATAGACAAGAAAGTGGCGGTGCTGAGCGGAGGAGAACGCGCCCGCCTGGCCATGGCCAAGCTGATGCTCAAGCCGTACAACCTGCTTGCCCTCGACGAGCCCACCAACCACATGGACATCAGGTCCAAGGACATCTTGAAACAGGCACTGAAGTCATACGACGGGACTCTGATAGTGGTATCCCATGACAGGGATTTCCTGGACGGTCTGGTGGACAAGCTGTATGAGTTCAGGAACGGGAAAGTGAAGGAACATCTCGGTACTGTGGCCGAATTCCTGGAGCAGAGAAAGCTGGAAAGCCTCAACGAGCTGGAGAGGCATATCAAGCCTGCGCAGGAGCCTGTATCGGCTGAGGTCAAGGACAAGAAGAATGCTGCAATCCAGGAGTACCAGGCCAAGAAATATGTCTCCAAGGAGGAAAAGAAACGGAAGAACAGAATAGCTTTCCTGGAGAAAGCCATAGGGGAGATCGAAGAGAAGATGAAGTCCATTGAATCCAGGCTTCAGAGTCCGACCGCAGATGATGACATAATGGAGCTGACAAGAGAATACCTTGAGCTCAAGAGGGACCTTGATGCGAAGACAGAGGAATGGGTGTCGCTCGACAGCTGATATTTCAGAAACGGAAAACCGACATAACATAATGGAAGATAACAGACAGCAATACCTTTTCGGGATGCATCCGGTGCTTGAGGCCGTGCGTTCAGGGAGGAAGTTTGACAAGGTGCTCATCAAGAAAGGATTGGAAGGGGAGCAGTTCAGGGAACTGCTCAGCCTGTTGAATGACAGTAAGATACCTTTCCAGTTCGTCCCGCCGGAGCGTCTCAGCAGGATACGCGGAGCGCATCAGGGCGTGGTCGCATGTATTTCACAGATAGAGTATGTCTCCATCGAGGAGCTCGTGAACAACGCGCTTGCTGTCACGGATACTCCTGTATTCGTGATTCTGGACGGTGTGAGTGATGTCCGCAACCTCGGTGCTGTGGCAAGGTCTCTCGAATGTGCAGGAGGGAACGGCATAATTGTTCCTGCCAAGGGAGGTGCCGCGATAAACGCCGATGCCGTCAAAGCTTCGGCAGGTGCCCTCCTGAGACTTGACACCTGCAAGGTCCCGAATCTGAAGATGGCTGCCTATTACCTGAAACAGAGCGGATTCCGACTTATCGCCGCTACTGAAAAAGCAGACAGGCTCATGTATGACACTGACATGACAGGACCTTGCGCCATCATCATGGGCTCTGAGGACAAGGGCATCTCCAATCCGATGCTTGAGCTCTCTGATGACAGGGTGCGCATTCCGATGTCCGGGCAGATTTCATCTCTCAATGTGTCCGTTGCGGCTTCTGTCATGGTATATGAATGTGTCAGACAGCGGCTCAATGCAGCTGGAAAATAGTCTGCAATAAAGGTTCTGTTTTATGTTCATCCTTGATTCACATTGTGATACGCCATCCCAGATACTGCGTCTGAGAGATCTTGCCATTGACAACGTGAGGGGTCACGTGGATATCCCGAAAATGAAGAGAGGGGGAGTGGGAGCGTCATTTTTCGCCCTTTACACCCCGTCATCACTCGGGCCTGACGCTGCCTGCAGGAAAGCTCTTGAGCTACTGTCGGCCGTTTATGACACGGTGGAGTCGTCAGATGGGTCTCTCGCTCTCGCCTTTTCCCCGGAGGATGCTGTCTCCAACAGTTCCAAGGGACTGATATCCATATTCATCGGGATGGAGAACGGGGCACCGGTAGGGCAGTCCCTTTCCATGCTGAGGATGTTCTACCGCATGGGGGTGAGATATATGACGCTGTGTCATTCGGACAACAACGCAATATGCGATTCGTGCGCCTCTGCTGTCAAGCGGTGGAACGGCCTGAGTCCTTTCGGCAGGGAAGTAGTCGCCGAAATGAACAGGCTTGGGATGCTGGTGGATGTATCGCATATTTCCGATGATTCCTTCTATGATGTCGTAGCATGCAGCTCCGCTCCTGTCGTGGCCACCCATTCATGCTGCAGGGCTCTGGCCGACCATCCGAGGAACATGACGGATGACATGATAAGGGCTCTTGCCTCCGGAGGAGGAGTGATACAGATCAACTTCTATCCTGTTTTCCTTGACAGCGGATTTGCCAGGGTTCTGGATGAATCGGGCATAATGGAGCGGGGAGAGGCTGCCGAGTCAGCTTTCATTGCCAATCCTTCTGACCCCGATGCAAGGGCGGCATGGCATGCCGTGCAGGATGAGCTGATGGCTCTTCCCAGGCCTTCATACAAGAGGATTGTGGACCATATAGATCATGCCGTATCTGTCGCCGGCATAGACCATGTGGGTATCGGATCGGACTTTGACGGCATAGAGGTGACTCCGGAAGGGATGGAGGACATTTCCTGTATAGGCAGGATTTTCGATGAGATGCGCCTGCGCGGTTATACGGAAAATGACATAGAAAAAGTCGCCGGAGGCAATTTCCTGCGCGTGATGAGGGTAGCCAATAACCATTTGTAAATCAGATACTAAAGAAAATGAAACATAATTGTTTTAAACTAAAACAATTATGTTTCATTTGTTTATTGTCAGACCTTTAGGTCTGAAATTATTCCTCTCCTGAGAATATCCAAAGCTGAAGCGGAAAATCTCTCGATATTGCGTTTCCTGTCGTTCTTGAATACAATGTTGAATGTCTCTGTCTTCCGCGGCGTGCACAGTCCTATCCATACGAGGCCTGCCGGTTTTTCTTCTGTTCCTCCTCCTGGGCCTGCAATCCCGGATGTGGCCACAGAGTAGTCGCTGCCTGTTATCCTTCTTACCCCTTCAGCCATCCTGGCGACACATTCGCTGCTTACCGCACCGTATTTGCTTATGATTTCTTCCGGGATGCCGAGGACGTTCTCCTTGACGGAGTTGGCGTATGATGTGACAGAGCCGAGGTAGTATTCCGAGCTGCCGGGAACAGATGTTATGAGGTGGGAAATCATTCCTCCGGTGCAGGATTCCGCCACGCTCAGAGTCCGTCCTGATTCCTTCAGAAGTTTCCCTACGACCGCCTCCAGGGTGGTGTCTTCCTCAGCATATATGTAATCCCCGATTATCGACCGCAGTGTCTTCAGCTGTTCTTCCACTTCCCGGTCTTCATCTTCGTGCCTTCCGGAGTATATCGACAGCCTGAGCCTCACACCTGTAATCGGGTTTGGAAGATATGCCAGGTGCATGCCCGCCGGCAGGGCGCTTTCCCATGCCCCGATCATCTTGGACAGCTTTGATTCGGCAAGCCCGTATGTCATGATGGTCTTGTGGAAGATGTCACCGGTCCTGAAATGTCTCCGGATGTCACCGATGACGTCCGGAATCGCCCCTTCTGCCTCAAATGGGACTCCTGGAAGCGAATATAGCGTGCAGTCGTGGCCGAACCTTCCGCCGGTGAACCGGAACACCATCACTGGTGCTGTCCCGAGCCTGTTGGGAATGACCTCGCAAGTGTCCGGCACCATAGCCTGTGCTGCGTTGATGTCAAGTACATCAAGACCGCGAGACTCCAGTATCCTGTGTATGATGCCGAGCTGCACCGGGTCTTCCCTGAATGACCTGCTTCCGGAAAGCTCCGCCAGGGCAGGTTTCGTGATGTCGTCCTTTGTCGGGCCGAGCCCGCCTGTCACTATCACTATGTCGTTTTCCCTGAGCTCCTTTTCGAGACTTGAGATAATCACTTGCCTGTCATCTCCGAATGACAGCATGCGGGTGACACGGATGCCCGAGGCGTTCAGGGCCGACGCGAAACGGGACGAATTGGTGTCGATTATCTGCCCTATCAGGATCTCGTCCCCGATAGTGCATATTGAAGCGTTTGGCATTGTTGAATTGGATTATTTCGTTCTTGTTTTCTGAAGGTATTTCAGTATCCGCTTTACAAGTCCCGGCCCTTCATATATGAAACCGGAGTATATCTCTATGAGGGAGGCTCCGGCGTCAAGCATTTCCTTGGCCTGTTCCGGGGACATGATACCTCCCACACCGATTACCGGAAGGTTTCCGCCTGTCTTGTCGTGGATGTACTTCACCAGGTTGAGATTCTTGCGGAAAAGCGGCGCCCCGGACATTCCTCCGTTCCCGATGGCATCAATCCTGTCCTGGCTGATCGTAAGCCCGTCACGGCTTCTTGTGGTGTTTCCTGCCACGATACCGTCCACGCCTGACATCATGACGTATTCAATGATTTCATCCAGCTGCTGCTGCGGGATGTCAGGGGAGACCTTCACCAGAATAGGCCTGTATTCATCGAAATACATCCTCAGGCTCAGGAGCTTGTCCACTATTTCGGACAGGAATGATACGTCCTGGAGCTTTGCGAGGCCGACCACATTCGGACATGAGAGGTTGATGACGAACATGTCCACGAAGTCATACAGCAGGGCGAATGCGCTCTCATAGTCCTTTGCCGCGTCTTCGTTCATGCTCGAAGTGTTCTTGGATATGTTTGCGGCGACAATGACTTCAGGCCTTTCCCTTTTCAGGTGCTCGATGGCGTTCTTGACCCCTTTGTTGTTGATGCCCATCCGGTTGATTATGGCCCGGTCTTTTACGACGCGGAACAGTCTCGGCTTCGGGTTGCCGTCCTGCGGCTCGGGGGTCAGCGATCCTATCTCTATGAAACCGAATCCGAAGTTTGCCAGGTCATTATAGTGCTCACCGTTCTTGTCAAGCCCTCCTGCGAGCCCGACAGGGTTCGGGAATACCCGTCCGAACACCTCCTTTGAAAGCTCCGGGGCGGATTTGCAGAACATCAGCCTTGTCACCTGCTTTGCAAGCGGGATACGCTTCAGGACGGAAAGAGCCCCGAATGTAATGTTGTGTGCCGTTTCCGCATTGAACCGGAACAATATCGGCCTGATTAAATGTTTGTACATCGTCTCGGTCATTTAACGGCGCGAAAATACGCAAAAATTTCAAAGGCTGTACGCATTTCACTGGAATTCCTGGAAAGTACCGTCATCATAGAACACTACAATTTTCGTTGCTTTACGCTGTCTTTCAGACTTTTTGAGTATGTCGGAAAGGGGGATTTCCCTCTCTGGGATTCCGATATTCGCGGCAACATCGTGGGGTACATCGCTTTTATCGGATTCTCGGAGGGGTTCCACCGTCACGGGCATATCCCGGAGCACGTTCTCATCCATGAAGAGGGTGCCTGTCACAGGGGCAGTGTCCTGTGGCTGCTGCGGTACTGTGGACTGGGCAGGCTGCCTGTACATTTTCCCTTGTCCGTTGATAAGCCATTCTATATTCAGTTCGGGGAAGGCTTTCATGGTGTTCTGCATGAAATCGAATCCAGGCTTGTTCCTGCCGGCGATGATGTGCGATATGCTTGCAGGGGCGACATTGATTCTTGCCGCAAACTGAGCCTGTGTGATGTTTTCCGCATCCAGAAACTGCTGTAATCTCCGGTTCATATTTGTCATTGTTTGATTCACAAATGTAGTTATAATTTTATTAACAAATGTATATCAAGACCGATTAATTTTTGTAAATAAAAGAACTGACACGGTGAAAAATATTATACCAAAGGTTTATATGATTAATGTTAAATATTTGGTTATTAGATATATTATGTAAATTAGACAGTGTATTTACAACATTACTGCGGTAAAATTCTGAAATTTACTGCATATACTTGCTCAAATTATATAGATAGATATTATTAAATGCTTGGTTTTTAGTAATATATAAAATAATAAAAACCACTATAAATTATTCTGATTTTAAAGAAGTGAATATGTACCGATATTTACAGATGTATTTAAAATGATGTTATGTCAAATGACTTGTGTGAATAATGTAATTACTTTTGTGATTCGATTTTGTAAACTGCTTCGCTGCCGTTTCCGAACCCAGTTCCTGTTTTCATTTTTCGTGACAATTGCGTATTTTCGCGCAATTTTTATTCGACTCATGAAAATGATACCTGAGATCAAGATAGATGACTATGACTATCCGCTTCCTGAGGAACGGATTGCCAAATACCCCCTGGAGCGCAGGGACGCATCCAGGCTTCTGGAATACAGGGACGGAGCTGTAAGCGAACATGTCTTCAGTGACATACCTGACATTATCCCCTCTGACGCCATCATGGTGTTCAACGATACCAAGGTGGTGCCTGCAAGGCTTCATTTCCAACGTCCTACGGGAGCATGCATCGAGATATTCTGCCTTGAGCCGGTGGAGCCGTGCGAGTACAACCTCATATTTGCCGCCGTCTCGTCTTGCCGGTGGAGATGCATTGTCGGGAACGTGAAAAAATGGAAAGGGGACATCCTTTCTCTTTACAACCCCGGCATAGACCCTGAAGTCTCTGCCCTGGACCTCAAGGCGGCCCTGGTGGAGCGTGACGGGGAGACTTCCACTGTAGAGTTTTCCTGGCAGGGAGGCATTCCTTTTTCAAGGGTACTGGAGATATGCGGCTCCATCCCTATACCACCTTACCTGAACAGGGATACGGAGGATGTGGACAGGGAAAGGTACCAGACCCTATATGCACGGTACAGAGGATCTGTCGCTGCCCCGACAGCCGGGCTGCATTTCACACGAGAGGTGCTGGACCGCATCAAGGAAAAGGGAGTCGATATGGAGACCGTGTGCCTTCATGTCGGGGCCGGTACTTTCCTGCCGGTGAAAAGCTCTGAAATATCGGGGCATACGATGCACAGGGAGCCCTTTTCGGTAAGCCGCAGCTTCATAGAAGACCTTCGTAAGGGCGGAAGGCCTGTTGTGGCCGTGGGTACCACATCGGTGAGGACGCTCGAGTCCCTTTATTTCGCAGGTGTGCAGTGCATCGAGAACGGGCATCCGTCCGATATAGGCCAGTGGATGCCTTACGATAAGGAATACGGATACACGCTTGCCGAGGCTCTGGATGCGATAACCTCATATCTTGATTCCGAAGGTCTCGACGAACTGAAGACAGGTACGAGAATAATCATCGTACCGGGTTACAAGTTCCGCGTGGTGGATGTGCTTGTGACCAATTTCCATCAGCCCAAGAGCACCCTTCTGCTTCTGATCTCAGCTTTTGTGGGCGGTGACTGGAGACGGATTTATGACTATGCCCTTTCGTCCGGATTCCGTTTCCTTAGCTATGGAGACAGCTCGGTCCTTTTCCGCAGAGGCTGAGTGCGGGTCTGTATCGCAAGTGCCCGGAGAGGGAAATTGGCAAGGAAATATTACATTATTATTACAAATTTTCCTATATTTGCCTTCAGCACACAGTTCCCGATATATCCGATAGAAATATATAATCAATCCGTCAAAATGACGTAACGTGCGTCTGACTGACGTTAAAAACAAAAAATATGGTTGACTTATCTGAATTTGAAAGTATTAGCCCCTATACAGATGAAGAGGCGGTAGAAGCGTTGGGAAAAGTGGCTGACAATCCTGTCATAACCGAAGTGTCGCAGTATTTCTTCCCTGATGAATCTCCTGACTTTCTCAGGAACCTGCTCAAGAGGGTAAGGGGCATCGACGATTTCCAGATTATGGTCATGTCAAAGGTCGTGGAATGGGTGCTTGACCACACTGCACACATATTCTCTTATGACGGGGTGTCAAACATCGACAAGAAAAGGGGCAAGTTCCTTGCCCTTTCAAATCACAGAGATATCATCCTCGACCCGGCCATCACCCAGCTTGTCCTTTACAGGAACGGCATACCGATGACTGAAATTGCGGTCGGGGACAACCTCATCACCAACAAGTTCATAGAATACCTCATCCGCTCCAACAGGATGATAAAGGTCGTCAGGGGCATTTCTGCGAGGGAGCTTTACCTCTCGTCCCAGATGTTGTCCAAGTACATCAGGCTCAATATCACCGAGCAGAAAAGCTCTATCTGGCTCGCTCAGCGACAGGGCCGCACGAAAGACGGGCTGGACATGACTGAGCAGGGACTTCTCAAGATGCTCGACATGAGCGGGACGTCGGATTTCAGGAAGAATTTCGAAGAACTGAACATCATACCGATGAGCATTTCGTATGAGATAGAACCGTGCGATGTCCTGAAGGCAAGGGAGCTCCTCATATCGAGAAGCCGCAAGTATGTAAAGGCTCCGGGAGAGGACCTGAACAGCATACTTACAGGAATAAAGCAGCAGAAAGGCAACATACATCTGAATATCGGCAAGCCTCTCACTTCGGAGGAGATTGCGGTGGCGTCACTGTGTGACAAGAATGACCGTTACCAGCTTATCCGCCATGCCGTGGATCTCAGGGTGATAGAGGGATACCGTCTGTGGAAGACCAACTTCCTGGCATACGACATGGTCACCGGTACGGGCAAATATTCCGACCGCTACACCAAGGATGACGTGGAGAGCTTTACAGGATACATGGAGCACCAGCTTGACACCGTGGAGAAGGAACTTGACAGGAATGATCTCAGGACCATATTCCTGCACATATATGCCAATCCTGTGGTATCAAAGGAGATGCTCCGTGAAAAGAACACGCTGCCAGGCTGGAAATGATTCAGTTTTTCGGCGCCCCGTCAGGAAAATGTATATCCATCTGAGGGAACGGGAAACCGATGCCTTTCTGCGGGAGAACGGTGTATATTACCTCATTGAGTTCATAGAACACGTCCCAGTAGTCCTCTTTTTTCACCCAGACACGTACCACATATTCCACTGCGCTGTCCTTGAGTGCATTGACTGCGATGAGAGGGTCGGCAGGCGCTCCTGTATCGGCATACAGGATGCGCTTTTCCCCTGACACTATTGATTTGAGAACATTCTTCACTTCTTCGGCCGATGTGCCGTACTCCACGCCTACAAGCCACTCCACACGCCTCATGGTGTTCATGGAGTAGTTGTTCACCGTCCCGTTGGAAAGTGTCCCGTTGGGGATGATTATTATCCTGTTGTCCGTAGTGGTGAGCTTGGTGCTGAAGATATTCACGTCAGTGACAGTACCGGAGTATCCGTTTTCTGTCTCGATGAAGTCCCCTGCCTTGAATGGTTTGAATACCAGAATCATGATTCCTCCGGCAAAATTCTGTACTGTGCCGCTGAGGGCCATACCGATGGCCATACCTCCGGCAGCGAGCAGTGCGGCAAGTGACGTAGTGTTCACACCGAGTGTCCCGACGGTTATGATTACAAGTATCACCATCAGGGCTATGCTTGTGAGGCTTTCAACGAACGAGGCTATCGCCTTTTCCGTATTCCTTCTTTCAAAGATCCGGTGGAGCATCTTCCTGATTTTCTTTATCAGCCACGCGCCTATGCAGTATATCAGGAGAGCGATAAGTACCTTGATACCGAAATTGATGATGTCCTTGATAAGTTCCGGGAGGAGCTCATCGAGAGGAGTGGTGGCTATGTGTTCCAGTGTCTCTCTCGCGGCGGACTCTATCTTGTTGATTTCAGCGGTATCTGCCGGTGTGATTGTCTGTAAGATATTGAATAACATATAATTCCTGAGTTAAAAACCGTGTCTTGCATCAGAATAGCCTTTCCACGTCACGTATTATCTGCTCCGCAGGAAGGAAGGTATCGATGACCATGTCAGGTCTGGCATATACCACGTCATGATGCTCTTTTGTGAGGGATTCGCCGCCTCCTGTTATATTCAGCATTATCACTTCTTCATTGCCGACAGCCTTCTCTGCGACAGCATGGGACAGGCTTGCCACTGCAACCGATGCAGCCGAGTAGATGTCGATGCCTTCAAGTTCCTTGAAGCGAGCCTTCCATTCGTCGATTTCAGAGTTCGTTACCTTGTAGATGTTTCCGCCTGCATCACTGAGTGCATCGAAGAGTCCTCCTGCAAGGGAATAAGGCGGTTTCCTGTTGGAGAGCACCTTGGCCTTTATCTCCGAGGCCTGGCGTCTTGCGTCTTCCGCGGACAGGTGGACAAGAGCCCTGGAGCCTGCCTTCCATGAGTCGTACATGATGGTGAAAGGGGCGTTCTGAGATGGGTAGAGCCTCATCTTGTGTGTTCCGAAACGGCCGTCTTCTATGAGCCTGAGGTTGTTTTCCCACACGGCAATGGTCCCCGTCCCGCTGCCGATGGCCTGGAAATAGGCGTCAGGGATACGTCCTGTGACTTCCACTGCGGAGAGAAGGGTGGTTCCCATCCCGTCCCTGCGGGCGATGTTCTTTGCCCCTCCTTCAGCCATGAACCTGTCCGACTGGCATACCTTGTCTGCAAGGACTATCGCGTCGAAGTAGTCGCATCCTGCCGGGGCGGCGATGATCTTCACGCAGTCGTTGAGAGGGCGGTGGAACCACAGTGCTCCCATATTATCCTCAGGGACAGAGAGAAGCAGGGGGATGTTGTTGTCGGAGCATACTTTCGCGAAGGCTCTCGCAGTGTTGCCTGCGGATGCCACCACAAGTATCCTGTCATGCTTTTCAGGCAGCCTTGCGCATACGGAGTAGGCTTCTGTCTCTTTGAACGAGCATGTCTCCATACATGCCCCTATTTCCGGGAAATATCCTGAGAATGTGATATATAGGTTTTCCAGGCCAAGATAGTGGCCAAGTCCCTTGCTCTTGTATGTCACAGGTGCGTGAGAATGCTTGAGTGTCCGTTTTACAGGAAGCCACTGGGCGAAACGGTAGAATCCGTCAAGGTCGTCCCTGATTTCGAATTTCCTGTTCTCATAGACTGCCCGTACCATAGCCGGGGTCTCACATTCTGGATCTGACAGTGTCCATCCGGCGTCCTCGAAAATCCTTCCGGTGGCACAGTTCATCAGTTTGTACTTGGTAGGCGTAAATGTCATGGTTTATGGTTTTAGTTAACGTCAGTCCGACGAATTACCTTTAATTAATTTATACTTGTATTTCTGTCAATTGTTTCAGCAATGTCCTCAACCTTTCTGTCCGAATATCTGCGGAATGTGTCAAGGCATAGAGGACAGGCAGTTACGATGACATCCGGTGATGCGCAGGTGAGGTTCTGCAGGGCATTTTCAGTCATCGGCTTCCTCTTGTCGAACCCGAGGGTCAGGCTGCCGACGCTGCCTCCGCAGCAGATGCTCTCCTTCCTGTTCTTCGCGGCCTCCACGAGCGTCCCTGCCCTCAGGAGGACATTTCGCGGCTGCTCATATATGCCGCACCCGCGTCCGAGCTCGCAAGGGTCGTGGAACACATATTTCGCCTGTCCGTGCTCCACCTTGAGCCTGCCTTCGGATATGAGCCCGTCTATGAATTCGGTGTGGTGTACCACCTTCACCCCGTCAAGCCTGTATTTCTCCTTGAATATCCTGTAGCATATAGGGCATGTAAGGAGCAGGGTGTCTGCCCCGGAGTCCATGATTATCGCGGTGTTCTTCTCCATCATCTGTCTTGCCTGGTCGAAACGTCCTGCCATCCACATCGGTCTTCCGCAGCAGATGCTGCCGTCCTTGTCCATGAGTTCGTAATCGACTCCGGCCTTTCTGAGAAGGGATTCCATGGACTTACGTATCGATGGGGTGAGGGATGTCATGCAGCCGGCATAATATAGGACCTTGCCTGCCTTGCCGGTACGCATGGAGGAAGTGTCGATGCCGCTGTAGTCCGGATTGATCCCGTATTTCCTTATGGACCGCTGCGCTATCCTGAGCTTGTCTCCTTCTACCCCCACAGGGCATATGGCGGTACATTTCCCGCAGAGGAGGCACTTGTCGCTTATTTCCTCGATTCTTGCCTCGTTGCGCCGCCTGATCTGACGGTTCAGATATACTGTGGTGTCCCTGATGTTGGCTTTCTGTACGCCCATCGGGCAAGCGTCGATGCAAAGGCCGCAGCTCGGACAGGAATATACCTGGGCCTTGGCAAGCCCCTTCCTTGCGTTATGTATCCTGATTCCCGCATTTCTGAGCGGTATGAGAAGTATCTCGGACGGGATATGCATGTACCTCGTGAACGGAAGGACACAGAAGAAGATGCCGAGTGCGCAGGAATATGCCCACCATGACGGCAGCATGTTGGCATGGTCGCTCAGGAAGGAAGTGAACACATGGTTAAGTGACTTGGTGAGGAAGGAGCCTCCGCTTATGTCGGCGGTGAACCCTTCGGCAAGGAGCCTGAGCGGGAAGATGGACCAGAGGGAATACAGCCCCACGAGATCAAGGAAGCTCGGGTTTGTGGTCCTCCTCATTCCGAACATCCTTGAGCGGATGCGCTTTATGATGGCAAGGGCGATGCCGCTGAGCACCACCAGGAGGAAGAAGTCCATCAGGAAGAAGAGCACGGCACCTTTCATTGTAGACTCTGTCTCTGCGACAAAGTACCTGAAGAAGATAGGGTAGTAGAACAGCTTTGCCCTGTGCGGAGTGTAGAGCAGCACTTCGATGTGGCCTACGACAATCAGCATGAACCATCCGAAAGCTATGCTTGAATGCATGTACCCCAGCAGCTTGTTCCTTTTCCACAGTTTGACGTGGAGAAGGCAGTCGCAGAAGATGTCCTTTATGTTCTTTGCGACGGTCTTGGGTGTGACCAGCGAGATGAAGAACCGTCTGCGGTCTTCCTTCGGAAGTTGCGCGATAATCCGTATCATGGCTATTATGCAGTATGTAAGGATGAATACCATCCCTATCATGAACGGCAGGACGAAGTCATTGTAGCCTGTAAGAAACCTTTCTCTCACTGTCAGTCCTCTTTATAAAGTTTGCAAATGGAAAGTATGAGATGACGGGTATTTATCCCTCTGGGGCACACGATGTTGCACTTGCCGCACAGCATGCAGCATTTCAGCATCCTGACGGCTTCCTTTTCTTTGCCTCGCTGAAGGTTGTGGAGCACTTTCCTGAGACTCATCCCGCTGAATCTGCCTGCAGGGCAGGTGGCGCTGCAGGAGCCGCACGACATGCATTTCCATGCATCCGGCTCTATTTCGTGGAGCCTGTCGAACAGTGTGAGGTCTATATTGTCCAGATTAACTGTCGAGCTTGGCGAAATGTTGAATCCGAAAATGTTTCCCATGCTGTCTATCTGTTAATATACGTATGTATCTCCAGGGCTGCGGACCTGGCTTCAGCCAGAGTCTCCGGCACTGTCTTCGGACCTGTGCATGCCCCGGCGAAATATATTCCGTCCTTCATAGAGGAGGTGATATCCGCGATATTGTCCCTGCTCTTGAAAAATCCGTCCGTATCCGTCTGTATGGAAATCATGCCTGCAAGGGATCCGCAGTCAGGGTTGCATACCATCCCTGCCATGAGTACCAGCAGGTCGAGAGTGACTTTCACAGGCTTTCCGGCGAGAGTGTCCTCTGCCTTGACTATCACGCGCCCGTCTATGTTCTCACTCACTTCCGATACACGTCCCCTTATGAACCTTATGCCGAAATCCCTCTGGGCCGCTATGTAGAAGTCCTCGTATTTCTTCCCGAACATCCTCAGGTCCATGTAGAAACAGTATATCATGGCATCCGGGAACCTTTTCTTCATCTCGATGGCCTGCTTCACAGCCGTGATGCAGCATACTTTCGAGCACTGCGGGTTCCTGGCCTTCTCATCACGTGAGCCTACGCAGTGCACAAAGCCTACGGCATTCATATCGGCATTCTCGATACGCTGGTCCTTCCCTGTGTTGAACCACTGCTCAAGGTCGCTGTTGGTCATCACCTGGTCATAGACCCCGTAGCCGTATTCTTCCTTGCGGCTGGCGTCGAATACCGAAAAGCCGGTGGTGAACAGCACTACCTTGGCGATTACAGACACGCCGTTTGACAGCATGATGTTGTAGCTGTCCTTCAGTCTGTTCATGAACGATATTTCGGTATTCAGGAAGATGTTGGCCTGGCCTGCAGCCTCTATCAGGCCGGACACGATCTCCGATGCAGGGGTCATGTCCGGAAACAGGCAGTGCCACTTGGCCACATGTCCTCCCAGATGGTCTTCCTTTTCTACTATTATCGGGCTGTATCCGAGTTTCAGAAGCTGTCTTGCGGCCTCCAGCCCGGCGATTCCTCCTCCTACTATGACGATGTTGTCTTTCATGTCTCTTTCCTGTGTGTGGTGATAGGTGTCTTTTCAGCAGCATTTCAGCACTCCCGGGAGCTCCGGGCGCATAAGGTCTTTCTTGTTGATGCCCTTGTACTTGTCCTCCGGACGGTATTCTATGCCTATCTTGTCAAGAAGTGGCTCGACGGCCACCTGGTGGAGCTGGAGCCCAAGGTCCCAAGGGTCATACCCCAGTACTAGCCCTGCCACTTCCTCATAGGTGAATACCGGGATTCCGTACCCGTTCTCCCCGTATGTCTTGCCTTCCATCTCGGCAATGACATACTGCCATCTGTCAAGAAAATACGGGCATCCGGGACAGTTGGTTATTATCATGTCGGGGTGGTACGGCTCCATGGATTCGAATTTCTTGTGGGTGTTGGATATGGAGTAGCCCCTGTTGGCCTTCACATGGTACTGTCTGAAGCCGTAGCCGCAGCAGTGGCGTCTCTCCGGATAATCTATAACGCTTCCTCCCCAGGATTCCACCATCCCGCAGAGAACATAAGGGTATTCCGCCCCGCCCACACCCTTTGAAGGGAACATCTTGGAATAGTGGCAGCCGATATGCTCCACCACGCGCAGCGGCTCTCCTGTATTCCTGTTCACAAGGCGGTATCTTGCTTTTTCAGCGATAAGGTTCCTGTACTTGTATATCAGGTCGCTTGCATGGGCGATGTATTTCGGCTTGTTGAATTCCCGGCGGCACGCCTTCCAGAGCAGTTCGCGTATCCTTGTCTCGAGTTCCGGGAACTCATGCCATGTCTCAAGTATCTCAAGGTAGTTCCCGAACGAGGTGATGCATGATGCCACGTAGTTCTCGTATCCGGCCTCTGTCATGAGGGAGAACTGCCTGGCCACTATGGTCATCACGGTTTCCTGGGGTATGGTGTCGCAGTGGTATGCTATGCCTCCGCATGTGGTATGGCTCTCTGTCTCGTAGAAGTCCTTCCCGAGAACGTTGCGGCATATCTCCAGGAACATCCTTTCGGAACCTGGAAAGAAGTTCTGCCTGATGCAGCTCCTGACGTAGAACCAGTGGTCATCAGGTATCTCTTTCTGATAGTCAGCCCATATCTTCTGTTTGCCTTGATATATCATGGTTGTCCTTTTTTCAGTTTAAAATGTAATCCGGTGTGTCTCACGCGGCCATGACCGATGGCCAATGGCTGTCCATCCGCGGCCCTTTACCGCGGGCAAGACTGTCACTCCTCGTTGTTGAAATGGCCCGGGGAAATCTTCTCGAAGGTCATCCTCAGGTATTCGTCCGTGTCCATGCCCAGTTCCTCGGCCTTCATCTTCGAATACTTCTCCACGGTCTCTATCCTTTCTGTCCCTCCGGTGACGTCGAATATGCTCTTGAGCTCGTCAAGCGCCTCCTGCGGGATCTTCCTCAGGACTCCGGGCCCTTTACCCTGATAGTTGGCCCCGAGCCGTGCGAAACTGTCCTTCAGATGTTCCGTATGCCATTTCCAGACAGGGCCGGACTCCACATGGTCCTCCCATCTGAAAGTCTCAGGATAGACACAGTATCCGTAGTTGAGAATATTTCCGGTGAGCATCCTTGTCAGCGGGAAAAGCTGTCGCCCCTTTTCGGAGCATGTGAAATACCCGAGCTTAGCAGACAGGTTCCTCAATGCCATGATCACAAGTCCCGGGGCATTCTTTCTCGGGCACCTGGTGACGCATGACATGCATTCCCCGCAGTACCATATCACATCGCTCTTCAGGAGCTTCTCTATCTCCGCCTCGTCCTTGCTCTGGACTATATCGACTATTTTCCTCGGGTCGTATCTGTAGAATTCGGCCGCAGGGCAGATGGCTGTGCAAGTCCCGCAGTTGATGCATGTCTTCAAGCCTTCCTTTACCCTGTAGTCCTTTATGAGTTCATCGTAAAGTTTGCCCATATCAATAAATCGGATTGAGGTTTCAGTACGTGCACGCAAGGTGCAATCCTGCAAATATAGTAAAAAATCACTACAGGTCTGCTTTCTTTTCGAGCTTCACCACATTCTCCACATGGTGGGTGTGCGGGAACATGTCCACCGGCCTGACTGCGGTAATGGCATATTTGCTCCCGAGGATGGCAAGGTCCCTTGCCTGCGAGGCAGGGTTGCAGCTCACATACACTATCCTTTCAGGCTCAGCGTCAAGGATTACCCCGGCAACATCCGGGTGGATTCCGGCACGTGGAGGATCCAGGATGATCACGTCAGGCTTTCCGTGCTCTGAAATGAACTCTCCTGTGAGAATGTCTTTCATGTCCCCTGCGAAGAACTCGCAGTTAGTGATACCGTTCGCCACGGCATTTTCCTTCGCATCCTCAATCGCTTCCGGCACATATTCGATGCCGATTACCCTGGCTGCACCGGACGAGACAAACTGGGCAATGGTCCCTGTCCCTGTATATAAGTCATATACAGTCTCTTTCCCCGTCAGCGCAGCGTATTCGCGTGCGACGCCGTACAGTTTGTACGCCTGTCTGGTGTTGGTCTGGTAGAATGATTTCGGGCCTATCTTGAACCTGAGTCCCTCCATATATTCATATATGGCCACGTCTCCCTTGTACAGTATGCACTCCTGGTCCGAAATGGAGTCGTTCGCCTTGCCGTTTATCACGTAGTACAGGGACGTGATCTGCGGGAATTCCGCAGCTACGGCATCGAGGAGCCTTGTGCGTGCCTTCTCGTCCTCGTGGTAGAAGCATATTATGAGCATCACATCTCCGGCTTCGGTCGTGCGGATGAACATGTTCCTCAGGAAGCCGGAATGCCCGCGGATATCGAAAAATTCAAGTCCGTGCTCCAAGGCATAGGACCTGATGAAAAGCCGGATCCGGTTAGACGGGTCTTTCTGGAGGTAGCAGTGCCTGATGTCCAGCACCTTGTCAAAGAATCTGCCCACATGGAAACCGAGTCCGCACCGCTCCTGGTCCGACATTGACTCAGGGTCTTCATCCTGGAAAATCCATCTTCTCCGGGAGAAGGTGAATTCCAGCTTGTTCCTGTAATACACCGTCTCGTCCGACGGGACGATAGGGGAGATTTCCGGTACGTCTAGATGCCCGATCCTCACCAGCTGGTCATACACCTGCTGCTGCTTGGCGGCAAGCTGCATGTCATACGGCAGCGGCTGCCATTTGCACCCTCCGCATACCCCGAAATGGCTGCAGAACGGCTCCAGCCTGTGTTCTGACGGTGTCACCATCCGTACGACGGTGCCTTCCATGTAGTTTTTCTTCTTCTTGGTAACCCTGACATCCACGATATCTCCGGGTACGGCGAAAGGTATGAAAAGTACGGTGCCGTCAACTTTTGCCAGGGCCTTTCCTTCGGCTGCCACTGATTCGACAAGCACGTTCTCTATGATGATATCCTGTTTCTTTCTTGACATTTCAGTTGTGTATATTAACGTGAATTCGATGAATTTAATTCATTAAATTACATCGAATTACCTATTAAGGAGCAGGCCTGTGGGCATGCGACAGGGCCCCCGGCGAGGGGGCGGATGGGGGTGGCGCCCCTTAACAAGGGGCTGT
>JADILZ010000022.1 GCA_017695065.1 Candidatus Cryptobacteroides excrementipullorum | reverse complement strand
TGCTGTGAAAAACAACTTCATTTTTTTCATAAGCAAAATGAACTTAGTTAAACATAAATATTGATACACGTAATCTTCAGTTTCAGGTGCGGTAAAATCCTGCACTTTTAAAGGGGCGTTTTAGGGTGCGTTTTCATCGGTTGCCAGCTTCCTTGCCCCATGTCGTGACAGGGCAAGAAGGCTTCCCTACTCTGGCGCAGGAGGCTCTGACGACAAGATGTTTATCGTCAATTATTTAAGTGCGTTAAGGGGTGCTCCAGGGTGGTCTGAGAAAGGGGTCTGGAGCATGCCGTACAAATGTCAATAAGTTGATTTACAGCATATTGCCCTCAGACGGCCATGCGTCAGGGTCCGGGGGAATTCAGGGAACCTGCCAATGGCTGAAGGCAGCTACGGGAAGATGCGGGACTTTTATGCACAGGCCGGCCGGACGCATCATGCGTCTTCATGCGCTGGACCTTCCGGATTGCATTTGGAATATCGTACTGTGTATCAATGAGTTTAAATCGCAGCAATTCTTCCGGTACCTGTCATGACACAGGTACCGGAAGAACTACTGCAGGAATAAATATTTGACAGTCAATGAAATGCGTTCAGAGACGCCCGACCGGTCAGACAAATAAAATATGTCATTCCGCCACGGCCTTCCAGTCGCTGACGGTCCTGGTGGCGGAGTCGAAGTTGACTCCAACCTTCACGAGCTTCCTCCCGTCGGCGGTGTACGGGACCAGATACCCTTTGCTGTCTATCTGGCGGAGGGCTTCCTCGACCGAACCGTCCACCTTCAGCTCGAAAACGTAGATATGAGTCGCCGTCTTCAGCACGATGTCAGCACGTCCGACCGCGCTCTTGACCTCGCTCTCGACGTACAGGCCCATCATGGAGAACAGGAGGTAGAAGACAGTGTGGTAGTGCTTCTCGGTCTTGTTGTCCAGGTCGTAAGGAATGGACGCGAAGAAGGCGGTGATCCGTCTCATGCAGCTGTCGAGATCCCCGCAGCGAAGGTCTACCGTGAAATCATAGATGAATGTATCCTGCCTGTGATAAGGATCGGTAAGATATGACGGGATGAGGGAGTTGATAAACCCGAGACGGACCTCGTCATTGGGATATGCCAGCGTGTAGAGGTCGCCGGCGGGATTGTAGCCCTTGATGGTCAGGTAGCCGCTCTGGTAAAGGACAGGGACCGGATTGGTGACCCTTTCGGTGGGGGCGTCGAACCCTTCCGCCCTCATGGCGGTGCCGTCAAGGCTCTCTATGTCATAGTTGCATTTCCGCAGCAGCTCAATCAGGAATGTCGGAGTCCCCGAAGAGAACCAGTACTTGCCGTATCTGCTGTCATTGAACGCATTGAGCAGGCTGAACGGGTTGTATATGCCTTCGCACCCGGGACTGAAATGATAGCCGTCGTACATCTTCTTCAGGTGGGCCAGTGCCTCAGCATAAGTCTCCCCGTTCTTCTGCGCCAGGGCCTCGATATCAGGCCTCAGCTGCTCCTCGACCTCGCTCTGTGTGATCCCGCAGATGGCGCTGAAGCGGTCCTTCATGCTGATGTTCTGCAGGCTGTTCAGCTCGCTGAAGATGCTCATCTGGCTGAACTTGCTTATCCCCGTGATGAACACGAACCGCAGCATCGCGTCGCTCATCTTAACCACGCTGTAGAAGCTCCGCAGCATGTTCCGCAGCCGCTCCTGCAGTTCAGGGTCTGAGTTGCTGTCCAGAAGCGGCGCATCATACTCGTCCACCAGAAACACCACCTGCCTCCCTGTTTGCCGGTATGCCCGACGGATGATGCCGCCGAAGCGCTCCGCAGGAGTGACCTCCTCAGGATTCTTTCCGTATTTCTCCTCCATAAGCGACAGCTGTATCCTGAACTGGCCCTCCAGATCCTCCACACTGAAATACTTCGTCCCGCTGAAGTCGAAATGCAGCACGGGATATTCAGTCCAGTCCTTCTCCAGACTCTCCATCGCAAGGCCTCCGAACAGTTCCTTCCTCCCCGAGAAATAAGCCTCCAGGGTCGTAACCAGAAGGCTTTTCCCGAAACGCCGCGGACGGCTCAGGAAAAAGATCTTCCCCGAGCTCACAAGGTCGTATATGAGTGCCGTCTTGTCTATGTACAGGCATCCGAGCCTGCGTATCTCGCTGAATGTCTGTATCCCTATCGGGTATCGTCTCCGAGTCTGTTCCATATCATGCCGCTGTCAAATCCGTGAAAACCAGCATCCTGCCTTATGGCAGGCTGGCATATCTTTACAAATTAACGGATTTTTTTCCGCTTTTGGAAAATATTTTTTCCGGCATGGGACCCGGACACCCCGGACATTGGGGATGCAAAGGCTATCAGCTTCATTACTTCGCGTCGAGACAGGACAGGGAATCTTCCGGACTCCGGTGCAAGCAGGTCTGTTACTAAAATAATGTCAGTTCGACGAATTTATGTTTAACAGCATTATATTAAAAATCAATATTTTATCATTTATGACAGGATTTCTTACAGAAATCCTGTCTGTCCACCCCCAGTCACTCCGTGACAGCCCCGGCGGGGCATGCGGCTCCGCTTCGCTGCGCCGGCACCTCCACTGCTTCGGTTTCCCTGACGGAAACCTCGCTGACGCTCCGGTGCGGCCCTGTTGGGCCCTGCTACAGAAATCCTGTCTGTCTAAACCCCAGTCACTTCGTGACAGCCCCTTGTTAAGGGGCGCCACCCCCATC
>JADILZ010000021.1 GCA_017695065.1 Candidatus Cryptobacteroides excrementipullorum | reverse complement strand
ATAGGTAATTCGATGTAATTTAATGAATTAAATTCATCGAATTCACGTTAAATATCTCTTCTCAAATCTTCACATACTCCAGTTTGCTGCGCCAAAGGTACGGATTATTGCCTGAATATTGCATGGAATTTTATCAATAAATCCGAAAGTGTTGTCAAAGAGGCCTTTTGCCTTCGGCTCTCCTCCCGAGATTTACAATATTCCGACTAGTACGGTAGTGATGTTGAGAATGGTCATCCCCTTTTCCTTTTTGTAGATTTCCTTTAAAGTCATGATATTCTGATTTATGATATATTGGATAACTAATAGGAAAAAAGAAAAAATATAAAAAAAGAAAAATCCGCATCTGTTTCACCAAATGTTCTTGTCAGAGAATAAAACCTTGTTTACATTTGTTCCCGTATAATTGGCAAAAGATGAAGAGGAGGGAGAAGTTCGGGATTACCTGATGGATATTTCAAAGTATATCGTGACAGGTTTTGTTCTGACGGCATTTTTTGATGAATTTTCGGAATACAGGTGGTTGATTTAGTAGGACTTGTATTTTCAGCCGGATTGCAGGAATAGGTTTATATTATAATAAGAACAGTTGATGATATGTTGGATACATTGATTATTCTTTCGGTAATGTGTGTGGCATCCATTGCGTTCCTTATATTCTTGCATACGAAAAAAGGTAGGGAATGGTTTGAGAAACATTGTTAATCGTATATTGGTAAATCCGCTGCCGGTGCCGAGGATCTGACTCCCATGAAACTGGGAGGCCTCGGCACCGGCAGCGGATTTTCTCCGCCTGGTCTGGCCCGGTCATCTGCATCGCCGCAGGATATTTCCGGTTATGTGACTGAATCCCTGATTATGGGCATCACAGGATGGCCGGTTTCTAAAGTGGCTTCTTTCCTTCGGATGTACGGGAAATATTTATGAAATTGAATATTCCGAGCATAATCAAGCTAAGTCCGCCTACGGAATACATAGTGTACGTCAATGTCTCCGTAGTTTTGACAAGCATGATGACGGAGAATGTTATCTGGACTATTCCGAAGATTATGCAGACGATGTTCAGTATCGCCCGTCCGCGCTCTTTTTTCAGTATTTCCCTGAATTTCATGGTTGGTGTCAGTTTATATTGTCCTGAAATCAGTTTTTATAATCAGCTGGAGGGCATTTGCGTTGGTTATGACAGTGCTTTCCTGATGTTTTCAATGCGCACTGCAAGCTCCGCTTTGCCGATTATGGATACAATGTCGGCGATGCCCAGCCCGCTGGAAGCCCCCACGAGGGCGAGCCTCAGGCAGTTCATCACCTTGCCCATCGGCCATTCATGGCTGCGGATGAACTCTTCCATAGGCCCCTCTATCTGCTCCTTGGTGAATTCCACTCCGGCCGGGCCGTTACCCCCGTCGAAGTTCTCTATGAATTCCGCCACCTGGAACGCCAGGGTATAGTTTTCCTCTTTCCAGAATTTTGCGGCATCCTTCTCTGCGTAAGTCTGCGGGGAGACGAAAAGATATGATGCGATGTCCCAGAAGTCTGCCACGAATGTAGCCCTTTCCTTTATGAGTGTCACCACCTTCTGCACATAGTCACGGGTGAAGATACGGTTTTTGAAATCGGCTCCCTGCACTGTGACCTCGGCTCCTGCGGTGAGGGCGCATTTAGGGCAGGAGACCACCTGTATGCCGTGTCCCTCGAGTACCGGGATGAAAAGGTCTGTCAGTTCGGCATCGGATTTCATCCGGAGGTACTCTTTGTTGTACCATTTGGCCTTCTCCGGGTTGAACCTCGCCCCTGACTTGATGACCCTCTCCAGTGAGAATGCCTTCACCAGCTCTTCCATGGTGAAAAGTTCCCTGTCGTCACCCGGATTCCATCCCAGCATGGCGAGCATGTTCACGAAAGCTTCCGGGAAATATCCGTCCTCACGGTAGCCTCGTGACACTTCTCCCTGCGGGTTCACCCACTTGAGAGGGAATACAGGGAAGCCAAGACGGTCTCCGTCGCGCTTGCTCAGCTTGCCTTTGCCGTCAGGCTTCAGGAGCAGGGACAGGTGCGCGAAACGCGGCTGCGTGTCCTGCCATCCGAACGCCTCGTACAGGAGATAGTGCAGAGGCAGGGACGGGAGCCACTCCTCCCCGCGGATGACCTCGGTAATCTCCATGAGATGGTCGTCCACGATATTCGCCAGGTGGTATGTAGGCAGCTCGTCCGCCCTTTTCCACAACACCTTGTCGTCAAGTGTGTCCGTATTCACCTCAATGTGCCCGCGGATGAGGTCGTCCATCTTCACCACACGGTTATCCGGCATCTTGAAGCGGATGGTCCAGTCGGTATGCGTTTCCAGAAGCGGCTTCCACTCGCTCTCCGGCATGGAGACGGAGTTGCGCAGTTCATTGCGTGTGATATGGTTGTAGATGAAGGTCCTGCCCGAAGCCTCGGCTTCGGCCCTCTTGGCCGCCAGCTCCTCGGCTGTGTCGAATGCATAGTATGCGTAGCCTTTCTCCACCAGTTCTTCTGCGTACTTGCGGTAGATGCCGCGCCTTTGGGACTGCCTGTAAGGAGCATGCGGATGTCTCTCCGACGGGATCTCCACAACATTGCCTTCCGCGTCCACTCCCTCGTCAGGGATGATGCCGCACCAGTTTAGTGCTTCTATGATATATTTTTCCGCTCCGGGGACAAACCTCTGGGAGTCTGTATCTTCAATCCTTATGATGAAATCACCTCCGTGCTGTTTGGCGTAGAGGTAGTTGTAAAGAGCTGTACGTACTCCGCCCATGTGCAGCGGCCCCGTAGGAGACGGGGCAAATCGTACTCTTGTCTTGCGGTCCATTTTTATATGTTTTTGTTTTCAGTATACTTTGTTTATGTCCGTATTGTTTCGCTTGGTGATTCTTCTGATTGAAGGAGTTTCTTCAAGTTCACCGAGGCTCTGTCCAGGTTCCACATCCAGGACAGGCTTGCTGTCCTCGTCGAAATGGAAGGTGCGGACATTGTCGGAATTGTTGTATCCGATTTTCGTAGGGCTGTCGTCGTCCTCGTCCAGATCTATCCCGAGCGCTTGGGACGCCTGTGTCTTGTCATAGCGGAAGTCGCTGTCTATCATTATGATGTTGCTCGGGTTGATCATTGACGGTATGTCTTTCTTGAATCCGGTCGCGATTACTGTGATGCTGACCTTGTCACCCCACTGCGGATCTTCCTCCCAGACCAGACCGCTCTTGAAGTTGTTGGCGTTGCCGGTATATTCGGCAATCATCTGGTTTATCTTTTTCAGGTCGTTTACCTGGAGCCCTTTCTCATTCTTGCCGCCTGTTATGTTCACCAGGACATTCTTGGCAGTCTTGAGGTTGTAGTCGTTCAGGAGAGGGGACTCCAGGGCACCTTTCACGGCATCCTCGATCCTGTTCTCTCCTGTACCTACCCCGCATCCCATCAGGGATATGCCGCCGTTTCGCATCATTGCCCTGACATCGGCGAAGTCCACATTGATGAACCCCGATGTGCTGATGATCTCGGTTATCCCGCGCACTGCCGTCGCCAGCACCTCGTCTGCCTTTGGGAAAGCCTCGTGTGAAAGCATGTTGCCGAAATAATCGTAGAGCTTCTCGTTGTTTATGAGCAGGAGGCTGTCCACGTTCTTCTCCAGTTCGTTGATGCCGTCCATCGCCTTGGCGTACTTGTCCGCGCCCTCGCTCTTGAACGGTATCGTCACCACGCCCACTGTGAGGATGCCGCGGGTCTTGGCCATGTTGGCTATGACAGGTGAGGCTCCCGTGCCGGTGCCTCCGCCCATTCCTGCGGTGATGAAGACCATCTTGGTGTTGTTGTCCAGGATCTGGGCTATCTTTCCTTCAGCCTCGATGGCTGCGTTACGCCCCTTGGTAGGGTCGCATCCTGCTCCGAGGCCGGCACCGAGCTGTATCTTCAGCGGGACACTGCACTTCCCGAGCGCCTGCGCGTCGGTGTTGCAGACCACGAAGCAGCATCCCTGGACCTTCTGGTTGTACATGTAGTTCACGGCGTTGCATCCTCCGCCGCCCACGCCTATCACCTTTATGATGGAACTTTCCGAAGTCCAGTCAGTGGGGATTATCATCCCGTCCAGTATTTCACTCATTCCGTGTCCTCCTGTATCAGATTTCTTCATTGTTCATGTTGTCGTACAGAGAGCCGGTGAACTGGTTCACGGCTTTCTTGAGCCTGTCTCCCCATGTCACCTTCTTGACCTTATCCTTGCCGCGTTCCGCCTTTTTCTTGTCCGGTTTCTCAGGCTTGACTTTCTCTATCTCGTCTTCGTCGAAGAGGCTGTCCTTGTGGTCCGGCTCCGGTGTCTGCTCCTTCTTGTCCTCCTCCACGATATCCGTTTCCTTGAGGCCTTCCACTACTACGGATGTATTTTTTGAAGGGTATTCCTCTGGTACGGTGCATTCCTCGCAGTTGTCATTGGCGGCAGCCAGTATCATACCTATCGAGGTGGCCGCATCCGCTTCATGAACACCGATGCACCCTCCGCCGGAGAACAGCGGTCTCGGGTAGCCGATACGCACCGAATAGCCTGAAAGCTCGGTGAGGAAGTTCCCGCAGTTCGCCAGGTTGGCGCCCCCGCCCGTGAGCACGATCCCGCTTCTGAGCCTGTCGGCCAGTCCGCTTTTCTGGATTTCGAAAAGGATGGCCTCCATGATTTCCTGCACCCTGCATGTTATGACTTCGGAGAGGTACTTCACTGGGAGGTCCTTGTACTGGGCCGTGGTTCCGATGTTTATGCGGAGTATCTTCTCGTTCATGTTCTGCAGCTTCTCAGGCATGCATATCCCGTGTGCGAGCTTGATGTTCTCGGCAAGGGTCTCGGAGAAGATCTTGCACTCTGTGTCGATGTCATGCGTTATGGACTTCCCGCCGAAAGGTATCGCGGCATAGTATCTCATTATGCTTCCGGAGTATATGCTCACGGATGTCACTCCCGCACCGAAGTCTATCAGGGCCACGCCGCTCTCCATCTCCGCATTGGTGAGCACCGCGCGGGATGTCGTGTCCGGGGTGAAGTATTTGCCGGCGACGGCGATGCCTAGCTCGTTGAAGGCCAGGTCAATGTTCTTAAGGTACCTCTTGGTCCCGATGAAAATCTTGAAGTTCCCCTCAATCTTGTCGCTCGCCATGCCGATGATGTCCTTCTCTATGAGCTGGAAATCCTCGGAGGTGGAGAATGACTGGGCAACGGCACCGAAAAGGACTTCCTTCGGGTTGTCCAGAGGATATTCCTGCTGGGCCATGTCCTTCAGGTAGTTGATATCGTCCTGGGTGATACATTCCTCGGGGTTGAGCTCTATGCTTCCCTGGTTGGTTTCCTGCCTGACACTGTACCGGGGCATGCCCACCACTGTCTGTGTGATCTTGATGTCAAGCTCCCGTTCTGCAGATTCTATGGCAGGCCTGAGTGTCCTTGCCACATGGCTCGGGTTGAGCACATAGCTGTTCCTGATCCCTGCGGCAGGGACCTCCTTGTAATAGACGATCTGGATATCATATCCGTTGACTCTCGCGACCGTCAGTGTGAACTTGGAAGTGCCAAGGTCGATGGCCACCAAGTGTTTCTCATCCATGTTTGTCATTTCCTGCAGATAATCTGTCCGTTATATTTGACATTCACCGTCGAGTAATATCCCTGTCCCTTGACAGGCAATATGCCCGTATAATATTTCTCCATGCGGGAGAACTTCGCTTCAATCCCGTCCGGCTTTCCGAAAAGGAACTTCTCTTTCCCCTGGCGTGGGACGAGTATGAGGTCCCCGTTGTCCTGCACGCTGATCTGGACGATGTTCTCGGCCCAGACCCCGCTCTCCTCCATGTACCGTATCATGCGGATCATGCTGTCGATCCATTCCTTTTCCTCTTTACCCTGAGCCTGACCCTTGTATGAGCTGCTGGTCTTTATGGGAATGTTCCCGTCAACCACGGGGACGTATGCCGTGTAGCTGCCCTGCAGCGGGAAGATGTATCCCTCCTTGTCAGCATAGAACCCTCCGTCGGACTTCTGGAACCTGACCATCGGCTTCCGTTGTGTGACGGATATGTTCAGGATTCCGTCCTTTGTCATGTACGCCTCGCTCTTCAGGACCGCGCTCTTTCCGTCGATTATACGTTCAATGCCGGCAAGGTCGATGCTGTCAAGCTTCCTGCCCATGTATCCTCCTGACTCCGAGTCCAGATATCTTCTGATGTCGTCTACGGACACGAAACTGTTTTCCAGGCTGTCCCTGATGATGACTTCCAGCCCGGTACAGGTCAGTGCGCCGCGTTTCACGGCACTTGCACCGAAGGCTGCCATGAGGCAGAGGGCAACAAGCGCAATGGAGCACACCGCAAGGGTATATCGTATAAACGGTCTCATGTCCGGCCTTTGTTGTTACATGTGTGAGATGCGCTTCTCCAGCAATTCGGTTATCGGTCCTGTGAACCTGTCGATGTCGCCTGCACCGAATGTCACAAGCACATCCACCGGTTCGTTCTCCAGGTATCCCATCAGCTCCTCCTTCCTGACCATCGTTTTCTGAGGGCCTTTCACCTTGTCGAAAATCAGCCCTGAGGTCACTCCCGGCAGCGGTTCCTCCCTTGCCGGGTATATGTCCAGCAGAATCAGCCTGTCCACTTTGCCGAGAGCATCGGCGAATCCGTCAGCGAAGTCGCGTGTCCTCGTATAGAGATGCGGCTGGAACACAGCCGTGATCCTTCGTCCGGGAAACATCTCCCGGATGGAACTTACTGCAGAGGCTATCTCCTTGGGATGGTGTGCGTAATCGTCTATGTATGAGCAGTGCGGGGTGTTAAGGTGGACATCGAACCTTCTTTTCACGCCCTGGAATGACGCCAGGGCCTCCTTCACCTTCTCCGGCTTTGTCCCCCATGTCAATGCCGCAGCTGCCGCGGCAATCCCGTTCTCGACGTTCACCCATCCGGGAATCCCGACCCTGCATCCTTCTATCCTGCACGAAGGTGCGTTCAGGGTAAACGTGAAATATCCGCAGCTGTCGAGCTCCAGGCCAGATGCGTGGAAATCCGCTTCAGGGTCGTTGTATGAATAGCTCAGTATCTTCGCTCCCGTGTCCTCCCGGCTGATGTCCAGGCCCTTTTTCACTATCAGGGTCCCGCTTACCTGCGAGGCGAATGCACGGAATGCCTCCTTGACGTGCTCCAGGTCGGAGTATATGTCCAGGTGGTCGGCGTCCATTGCCGTGATGACAGCTGTTTCCGGGTGGAGCTGCAGGAACGACCTGTCAAATTCATCGGCCTCGGCCACTATCACATTATCTTTCCCGACCAGGAGATTGGTCCCGTAATTTTTCGAGATTCCGCCGAGGAACGCTGAGCACTCCTCCCCTCCGGTGTGGAGGATGTGGGCCAGCAGGGTGCTGGTGGTGGTCTTGCCGTGTGTCCCCGCGATGGCGAGGCAGTGCTGTCCTGAGGCTATCTCTCCGAGTATCCTGGAGCGTTTCACTACCTTGTAACCGTGCTCCTGAGCATATACAAGTTCCCCCATGTCGTGTGGAATGGCCGGCGTATAGACAACGAGGGTCATTGCCGGGTCTTCCGGGATGAATCCCGGGTTGTCTTCGTAATGGACATGGATGCCCTCCGACTCAAGTTCGTGCGTGAGTACGGACGGCGTCCTGTCGTATCCGGAAACAGAGTATCCCTTTGCATGGTAATACCGTGCTATCGCACTCATTCCTATGCCTCCGATTCCGATGAAATATATGTTCCTGTAATTTCCCATCTGTCAATGCCTTTTCTTGCCAGCCGCCTGCAGCAGGCTGTATATTTCCCTTACAATCGCCTCTGCCGCGTCCGGACGTGCAAAGGTAGCGATATTCTTTTCAAGTCCAGCTATTTTTGCAGGGTCTTTGACAAGTCCGCATGCCGTGGCCATGAGTCTTGCGGGTGCTTCCGCATCCGTGACGGCCATGGCTGCGCCTTTTTTCACAAGGGCCATCGCATTGTGGGTCTGGTGGTCCTCCGCCACATTCGGGGACGGCACGAAGACCGTTGCCTTGTGGGCGGCTGCAAGCTCCGATACGGAACTTGCCCCGGACCTTGATACCACCACATCGGCGGCCGCGTATGCCAGGTCCATCCTCTTTATGAAATCGAAGTGGTGTATGTACCGGAGGGTCCCTCCTCCGAGCCCTTCTGCGCGTGCCTTTTCCATGAAGGCGTCTGTGTCCGCCTTGTAGTACCTGCCGCACTGCCATATCACTTCCACATCCTCGCCTCCCGGGCAGCCTTCCTCGATCCACAAGCGGACAGACCTGTTCAATGTCCCGCTTCCGAGGCTTCCCCCCACTATGAACATGCATTTCCTCCCTGGGTCGAGCCTGTAATATTCAGCCGCCTCCTTCTTCATCATGTCTGTGGCCGGGGTAATCTCTTTCCTGATGGGATTTCCTGTCAGGACAATCTTGTCTGCGGGGAAGAACCTTTCCATCCCTTCGTAGGCCACGCATATCCTGTCCACCTTCTTACCGAGTATCTTGTTCGTGAGGCCGGCGAACCCGTTCTGTTCCTGTATGAGCGACGGTATCCCTTTCCTGCATGCGCTCCAGAGCAGGGGAGCGCTTGCATATCCTCCTACACCTATGGCTATGTCCGGTCTGAAGCCGTCAATCAGCCCGGAGGCCATCCTGAGGCTCCTTGCCAGCTTGAACGGGAGTGCAAGGTTGGACACCGTGAGCCTGCGCTGGAGCCCTGCCACAGGCAGTCCAGTTATCCTGTATCCTGCCGCCGGCACCTTTTCCATTTCCATCCGGCCCTCTGCCCCTACGAACAGGATTTCCGTGCGGGGGTCGGCAGCCTTGAGGGCGTTGGCTATGGAGATGGCCGGGAATATGTGCCCTCCTGTCCCTCCTCCTGATATTATGGCGCGTATAGGTTCCATATTGTCAATATTATATAATATTGTATAATCTTCTTTTTCCGGTATATGCGGCAGCTCTTCCTCTGTCGCCGGGATGAATGGAAGTTCAGGATGCAAGGCCTTTCCCGGACTCGAAGTCATCGAGCTCCGAAAGGGTGTCTTGGACATTGTCGTCCTGCACTCCAAGTCCCTCCACCAGAGGTTCCGATTCCTCTTCTTCCTTCTTTATCTTGGCCTTGGCCATCTTGCTTATGGAAAGAAGTACGCCGAATGCTATGCTGAAGGCGAAGAACGAGCTCTTCCCATGGCTTATCATCGGCAGGGTCTGGCCTGTGAGCGGCCCGAGGTCGGCGTTGATGAACATGTGCATCAGGGCCTGGCCGCTTATGAGTACGGCGAGCCCTGCAACCGCAGTCTTGGCGAACTCGTTGTCACAGGCGCGGACTATCAGCGAAGCACGGGCCAGGAGGCTGACATACAGCATGATGACCACGATGCCGCCGACAAGCCCGTATTCCTCTATTATGAAACTGAACATGTAGTCGCTGAACATCAGCGGGACAGTGTATTTCTGTGTGCTGTTCCCTGGCCCCTTGCCGATGAGCCCGCCTTCGTGGATGGCTATCTTCGCACTGGCAGGCTGCTTTATCGCGTCTAGCGCCTCCTGGAATTCCACGGTACCGGGCCTTAGATCCTTGATGTCCTTGTGCTTCTCGTCCATTGACAGCCTGCTCATGGCCGTGGCGAACCTTTCGAAGACCTTGCCTCCGGAGACGAAGTATATCCCGATGCACAACCCGACCGCTGCGATGCACATCAGGGCCGGCGGCAGGATTTCCTTGAATTTGATTCCACCGATCAGTATTGTCACGAACATTATCCCCCCGATGAATACCGTGCTGGAAAAGCTTCCGAAGAGTATCCCAACACATACGGCCAGTATCGGAATGAATATGTACACCATTCTCTTCCATCCGGGCCGCGCCAGGAAAGACAGGCTCCTGAACCTGGATGACAGCCATCCTGCCATCTTGAACGAGTCGTTCTTGTATGCGTGTATCGCCCATGCGAGGTAGAGTATCATGGCCACCTTTGTCACTTCGTAGGCATGTACCTGTATCGGCCCGAGCTGTATGGCCCTTACGGCACCGTTCACTTCCACCCCGAGCGGGGTGTGCAGAAGGATGAGGAATGTCATGGAAACCATGAAGCCGAACTGCGACAGTGCCCTGAATATCCATATCCTCGGGATGAAGTAGCAGACCGCTATTATCGCTATTCCGACAAACACGGTCACCATCTGCTCCTTGAAGATGTCCAGTCTGCTGATTCCTGAGCTGGCCAGCATGGATGTGGATGAGAAAATGGTCACTATAGAGAACAGTATCAGCATGGAGATAATGATCAGGATCACCTTATCTCCCTGGATGTTGTCTATGAAGTTCCAGAACCAGGAACGCCTGCCCTGTTCCGGAGCGCCTTGTATGCTGCTGTCTTTCTCCATTTCCGATACCGCTTGCCTTCTTGTCAGAGATTCCTTACCGCTTCCTTGAACTGCCGTCCCCTGTCCTCGTAATTCCTGAACAGGTCGAAACTTGCGCAGCATGGCGACAGGAGCACCACGTCACCAGGGGATGCGAGCCTGCTCGCAAGCTGCACGGCATCTTTTGCGGATGTCACGTCATGTATCTGCGGGACAATGCTTTTGAATGACTCATGGAACTTCTTGTTGTCCAGCCCCATGCATATCATTGCTTTTACTTTTTCCTTCGCGAGTGGGATGAGCGGGGCATAGTCATTCCCCTTGTCCGTCCCTCCTACAATCCACACCACAGGTCTTGTCTGACATTCGAGAGCGTACCATGCAGCGTCCACGTTGGTGGCCTTGGAGTCATTTATATAAAGCACATCCTTGATGCTCAATACTTTCTCGAGACGGTGCTCTACCGCCTGGAATGATGAGAGGCTTTTCCGTATCACTTCGTTGTCTATGTCCATCACCTTGCCTGCGATGGCGGCTGCCATCGAGTTGTATATGTTGTGCTTCCCTCCGAGTGCAAGTTCCTGGAGGTACATGTCACATTCACTGTCATTGTACCTTACCACCATCCTCTCGTCACGGATGAATGCGCCCTGTTCCACCTCGTGCTTCTGTGAGAATGGAAGCATCCTTGCCTTCATGACAATCCTGTTGAGGTGGTTGATGGTGATTTCGTCGTCGGAGCAGAAGATGAAGCAGTCATCCTTGTCCATGTTCCTGGTTATGCGGAACTTGGCCTTGACGTAGTTCTCCATCTTGTGGTCATAGCGGTCGAGATGGTCAGGGGTGATGTTGGTGATGATGGCTATGTCGGCTTTGAAATCATACATGTTGTCCAGCTGGAAGCTGCTGATTTCCAGTACGTATATATCATGCTTTGCGGTGGCGACCTGGTATGCGTAGCTTTTGCCGATGTTCCCTCCGAGGCCCACGTTCAGGCCTGCCTGCTGGAGAAGGTAGTATATCAGGGAGGTAGTGGTGGTCTTCCCGTTGCTTCCCGTTATGCATATCTTCTTCGCGGTGTCGTACCTGCCGGCGAACTCTATCTCTGATATGACATGTATCCCTTTCTCCATGATTTTCTGCACCATGGGAGCCGTTGACGGTATGCCGGGACTCTTTATGACTTCGTCGGCATTGAGGACCAGCTCTTCCGTGTGCTGTCCCTGTTCAAAAGGTATGTCCCATTCCTTGAGCATACCGATATAGCTGTCTCCGATCTTTCCCTTGTCTGAAAGGAATACGTCGAAACCCTTGACTTTTGCGAGCACGGCAGCTCCGCAGCCGCTTTCGCCGCCTCCGAGGACTACTATCCGTTTTGTGACTTTGTCCATTGTGTATCGTTTCTTATATTCAATAATTTACCTGTTGGCGGGCGTACTTACCTGATTTTCAGGAGAGCTATCGTGAGCACCGCAAGGATGATCCCGATAATCCAGAACCTGGTCACAATCTTGGCTTCAGGCAGGGCCTTGGCCGGGGCCGTTATTATCGCCGGGATACCCTCCTTCTGGAAATGGTGGTGGAGCGGGGTCATCTTGAACACCCTGCGCCCCGCTCCGTACTTCCGTTTGGTGTACTTGAAATAGAACCTCTGGATTATCACGGAGAGGCTCTCCACGAAGAACACACCGCAAAGTATCGGAAGCAGCAGTTCCTTCCGGATCAGTATCGCGCATACCCCTATGATGCCGCCTATGGCGAGGCTCCCGGTGTCTCCCATGAACACCTGTGCCGGGAATGCGTTGTACCAGAGGAATCCTATGAGCGCCCCGACAAATGCAGCCATGAAGACGGCAATCTCACCGGTCCCTGGGATATACATTATATTGAGGTAGTCCGCATTGATGACGTTGCCGGACAGCCATGCGAAGATTCCGAGCACCACTCCTACTATAGCGGATGTCCCTGTCGCCAGCCCGTCCATGCCGTCTGTGAGGTTGGTACCGTTCGAGCATGCCGTTATCACCAGCACTATCATCAGTACGTAGATTCCCCATTTGCAGTACCATCCCCATTTGCCTTTGAACGGGGAGAGCCATTTGTAGTCGAACTCGTGGTTCTTAACGAACGGGATGGTGGTCTTGGTGCTCTTCACCACATCCTGTCCCTTCCTGCCTGACGCGGCGTTTTCCTGCCCGGTCCTCTGGCCTGCTTCTGCGGACTGTACTGCAGCAGCTCCGGCTACGGCTACTCCGGATGACACTTCTCCGTCATGCAGCTCTTCCCTGATGACAATATGTTCGCTGAAGCATACGGTCAGTCCTATCACCAGCCCCATCAGCACTTGTCCCAGGAGTTTCCCTTTTTCGCTCATTCCCTCCTTGTTGTGTCGGAAAACCTTTATGAAATCATCGGCAAACCCCAGGAATCCAAACCACAATGTGCTTATAATCAACAATATGGTGTAAATATTTGTGAGATCGCAGAAAAGCAGGGCGGCTATCAGTATGGCCAGTATGATGATGATTCCGCCCATTGTCGGTGTCCCCTTTTTCTGCATCTGTCCTTCAAGTCCGAGGTCGCGGATCTCTTCCCCGATCTGCTTCTTCTGCAGCCACCGGATAATCCGTTTACCGATGAAAACCGCGAACAGGAGGGATGTCACGCTGGCGAAAATTGCCCTGAAGGAGAGGTACTGCATCAGTCCCACTCCCGGTATGTTGCAATCTTTGAGGTAATCGAAAAGATGGTATAGCATATAGTCTGTCTCCTTTGTGGCACGGACGGCAGGCATGACTTCGGATATTGCCCTTGTCTTTCCTGCGTCCGGAACTGTCCTACATTTCCTTGAATATCCCGGCTACGATTTCCTTTTCATCGAAGTGCCGTTTTTCTGTCCCGATGATCTGGTATGTCTCGTGCCCTTTCCCGGCGAGGAGCACTGTAGCCCCGGGGCTTGCGACCGCAATCGCTGTCCTGATGGCCTCCTCACGGTCTTCTATGAACAGGGCTCTGGCCCGTCCCTTCGTGTCGAGTCCTGCCTTTATGTCGTTCATTATGTCGGCTGTCCGTTCGGTGCGGCTGTTGTCAGACGTGACTATTATCCTGTCTGCGAGCTTCTGTGCCACCTGCGCCATTTCAGGCCTTTTGGTCCTGTCTCTGTCGCCTCCGCACCCGAACAGGCAGATAAGTTCCCTGTCAGGGGCGATGTCCCTGAGGGTCACGAGCACATTTTCCAGGGCATCCGGTGTGTGTGCATAGTCTATGACCACGGAAAGGTCTTTCGGCCCGCGCAGGGTTTCGAGCCGTCCCGGGGCGGCTTCCAGCCTGCTTATGCCCACAAGAGCCTCCTCCTGCGGCACTCCGAGTGTGACAGCTGTGCTGTAGATTGCCAGGATGTTGTACGCGTTGTGCCGTCCCGTGAGCCTTGTCCAGCTTTCTGTCCCGTCTATCCTCAGCAGCATCCCGTCGAAGCTCTCCTCCATGACGCGGCATGTATGGTCTGCGATACTCTTGCATGAGTATGTGACGACCTTTGCCTTCGTGTTCTGCACCATCACCATCCCGTTGCGGTCATCGGCATTGGTGATTGCGTATGCGTCGGATGGAAGCATGTCGAAAAACATTTTCTTGCATCTGAGGTATTCGGCGAAGGTCTTGTGGTAATCCAGGTGGTCATGGGTCAGGTTGGAAAATATCCCTGCCTTGAATTTAAGCCCGGACACCCTTTCCTGCTGCATGCCGATGGAGCTCACCTCCATGAAACAGAACTCGCATCCTGCATCTGCCATCTGGGCTAGGAGGGAGTTTGTCGTGATTGGGTCCGATGTGGTGTTGGCTGTCTCTGTCCGCCTCTCTCCCACGTAGTTGGCTATGGTGGAGAGCAGACCGCAGCTGTAGCCCAGGTCTGTGAACAGGTGATAGAGAAGGGTGACCGTGGTGGTCTTCCCGTTGGTTCCCGTTATTCCGACCAGGGTCAGTTTCTCGGACGGGCGTCCGTAGAAATTGGACGCGATTATCGCGAGGGAATGTCTCGAAGATCCTGTCCTGATGAATGTCAGTCCCTTCATGAGGGCTGCCTCGGCTGCGGTGATGCCGCTTTTCCCGCATATCCTCTCCATCTCTTTCAGCAGCATCCCTTCGTCTTCATACACGATAGCGACGGCCCCATTTTCCACTGCGGTCCCGATGAACGTGTGCCCGTCTCCGGCAAACCCTTTTACAGCGATGAACACCGACCCTGCGACGGCTTTCCTCGAGTCGCTGCATACCGATGTCACCTCAATGGTCCTGTCACCTGTTACAGTGACAGGACCGCAGTCCTTTATTATTTCGTCAATAGTCATCCTGTAATCCAATGCAAAAGTTTTCCAATCCGTTTCATTTCAGCGAGATGGTGACTGTCCCTCCCTTTTTCATCCCTGTGCCTGCCGCCGGGGTCTGGCTCACCACATGTCCGGTCCCGGAATACACGCACCTGTATCCGCAGTTCTCTACCGAATACAGGGCGTCTTTCAGTCCGAGTCCCTTGAGGTCAGGCACTTCATCCAGCTTGTCCAGTCCTGTTTCCACGGCTGACTTGTCCATTTCCCTTACATGGCCGGTGGCCTTCAGCTCCTCGCCCCATCTCGAATCGAGGTTATAAACGTTGTCCACTATCTTTCTAAGGACCGGGGCAGCATACGCGGCCCCGTAGAAATTGGCCTTCGAAAGCCTGGAGTACACCACCACTATAGCAGTGTAATGCGGATCATCGGCAGGGAAGAAACCCACGAATGTGGCCTGGTGCTTTTTCCTCCCCTGTTCATCCTGGTAGGCTATGATGCTCTTCCCGTTCCTCTGTGTCTCGAATGCGACCCTCGCTGTACCGGTCTTTCCGGCCACGGCACATGCCGCATTGCGGAATGCGAGCCGTCCTGTACCTTCGGTGACCACCTTCTTGAGGGCCCTGGTGAGGGTGTCTGCCGTGGCTTTCGAGCATATGGACCCGTTCAGGACCACAGGTCCGAGTTTTTTGTCGGTCTTGCCGTTATGTTCCACAGCCTCCACGAGATAAGGCTTCATGAGCTTCCCGTTGTTGGCTATCGCATTGTAGAACATGAGGATATGCAGTGGGGTCTCGCTTATGCTGTAGCCGACGGCCACGGATTCCAGTGTGGTCCCGCTCCATAGTCTCGGGTCGGAGCTCGGGGCGGGGATGTTCGGGGCTGCGAGCCCGGTAATGTCGAAGTCGAACTTCTCGTTGAGCTTGTATTCGTACAGCTTGTCGATGAAGTGCTTCGGGTTCTCTCCATAATTTTCCTTGGCGAGGTATCTGAAGACATTGTTTGAGGATATCTTCAGGGCGTCGGATATTGTTATCTCGTCTGATTTCCAGGTTTTCAGATAAGGGTCGTCAGGTATCTTCTCTCCTTTGTACGGCCATTTGCCGCGGAATGTCGGCACCTTGTCCTCGAGCTTCACCTTGCCTTCCTCGACGAGGGTCATCAGGGTGGCGAGCTTGAATACGGAACCGGGCTCGCCGGCTGTGCCTATGGCGTAGTTGTAAATCTCGCGGAGATTCCCTTCCTCGTCCCTCTTGAGGTTGGCCATCGCCCTTACTGCACCGGTCTTCACGTCCATCACTATAGCGCAGCCCCCTTCCACATCATCCACCTCCTGGATTCTTTCCCTCAGGGCCTTGTCCGCGATGTCCTGTATGTCAATGTCGATGGTGGTCCTGAGGTCGAGCCCGTCCTCCACCTTCACCATCGTGCTGTCGTAGTCGGCTATCCACCCGTGGTTGTCGGTTCTCCGGAGCCACTGCACTCCTTCACTGCCGTGGAGAAGGTAGTTGAACTTGCCCTCGAGGCCTATGAGGTTGTTCCCGGAGGTGACATTGTTGTCTTTCACATACCCGATTACGCGCCTTGCAAGGGAGCCGTACGGATACTGCCTGGTGTCTATTTTCTCGACTATCATCCCTCCTTTGTACCCTCCTTCGTTGAACAGTGGGAGCTCCATCACCTTCTGGAGCAGCCCGTGGTCGATCTGGTGTCCGATCTTCACGTACATCCTGCCTTCGCGCCTTCCCTTGCTTATCAGCCTGTAGTATTCGGCCGCACTTCTGTCCTTGTATATCTTCGCCAGCTCGGCAGAGAGCTTTTCAGCCTTGCCCAACCATTCCTTTTCCTTGGCCTTGCCCTTCTCCCCTTCAGAGCTGAACTCGGCTTTCCTTACCGTGCAGTCCATGTAGATCTGGTACATCGGGGTGGAAGAGGCGAGCAGTCTCCCGTCCTTGGCGAGGATCGAGCCTCTCACCGGGTCTGTGAGACTTTTCCTTACCGGAGAGGTCAGGTATTTCTCGAGAGTGGGGTCTGGCCTGTATATGATTTGTATGTACGCTATGCGCAGGACAAGGACTACGGCAAGGCACAATGCCGCAAAATGCAGCATGGACAGGATCATCCCGGTCCTGTCCCTCTTGCGCTTCTCTTCTGTCTCCTTGCTCACTGCCATTACTGTATGCAAATATCAGTTGTCACAATCCTTCTGTCATTTCAGCCTGTCTGCAGGCTTTTCCGGTACGGTGAGTCTTGATCCGGACTTCTCCAGCAGCTCCTCCACGGTGCTCAGCCTGTCCAGGCTCACCAGCTCGCATGTCTTCTGCGCATGGTATATCTTCAGGTCTTCAAGCCGCTCCTTGTTCCTCTCCTCGTTGAGCATTGTCTGCTCTATTTCAAGGGTGATCCAGATGTTCAGGGTGCAAAGCACGAAGAAATATATTATATGTAGGAACCACCTGTCGAAGCGGAGTCTCAGCAGAAACTCTCCCCGGAGGGTGGCCGTGAAGCTGTTCTTCACCAGTTCCCATATTTTACCGAATTCCCATTTCATGTCTGTGTCCTTTTCTGTGGAAGCGCTTTCCTCCCGGTCTCCGGCCGGTTCATATCTTTTCAGCGACCCTCAGTTTTGCGCTCCTTGCCCTTGTGTTCGCCGAGATTTCGCTTTCCTGCGGCACGACAGGTTTCCGGTTCACTGCCCTGAGCGGTGCAGACGCCCTGCCGTACAGGTCCTTTTTCATCTCGCCTTCCACATTGCCGCTCCTGAAGAAGTTCTTTACCATCCTGTCCTCAAGGGAGTGGTATGTGATTACGGCCAGTCTCCCTCCCGGTTTCAGGGATGCCGTGGCCCCTTCGAGGAATTTCTCGAGGGAACGCATCTCGTGGTTCACCTCAATCCTCAGGGCCTGGTAAACTTTCGCGAGGAATTTATGCCCGGCGAATTTCGGCACCATCCCCTCGATTGCCTTGTCCAGAGCTGTTGTGGTGGTTATGGGTGCGGATTCCCTTGCCGCGCATATCATTCTGGCCATCCTCCTGCTTCCTTCCACTTCTCCGTACAGCCGGAATATCCTTTCAAGCTCATCCTCGCTGCGGGTGTTCACTATGTCGGCCGCTGTGGTCGTGGCTTTCTTGTTCATCCTCATGTCCAGAGGAGCGTCATATCTGAAGGAGAACCCTCTTTCGGCTGTGTCGAACTGGTGGGATGACACTCCCAGGTCGGCGAGGACCCCGTCGATGCCATCCTTGTACCCGAGATGGAGAATGTGGTTGTGTATGAAGCGGAAGTCGCTGTGTATAAGTGTGAGGCGGCTGTCTTCCACCTTATTATGCAAGGCATCGGCGTCCCGGTCGAAAGCTATGACTCTGCCTTCAGGGGAGAGCCGCGAGAGTATTTCCGAAGTGTGGCCTCCTCCTCCGAAGGTGGCGTCGGCATATGTGCCGCAGACATCTCCGATGAGTGCTGTAACGCTTTCGTCAAGCAGTACTGGTATGTGGTACTCCGGCATACGGGTCTCTCCTATTTCATGTCAGAAAACATACCGGCGAGGCTGATTATCTCCTCTTCCGATACGGCTCCGGATTCGTATCTGTCTTTGGCCCAGATCTCTATCTTGTGGTCGTTTCCGCTGAATACCACTTCCTTGTCCACTCCGATGGCCTCCAGCAGCTTCTTCGGGACGGTAATCCTTCCGAGTTTGGAGTCAGGCTCCACTATGGCACGGTTGCGCATGTATTCCCTCCAGAAAGCGGCGTGCTTTCTGTTGAAGAAATTGAGCTTCGCCTTCAGCTCCTCGGACTGTCTTTCCCACTCGCTGTAGGTGTACATGCCGAGGCAGTCCTCGAATATGTCCTTCTTTATGACGAACCGCATGTCTCCTTCATTCTGCATGAGCGACTTGAACGCCGAAGGGAAAATGATTCTTCCCTTGTCGTCCACCTTACCGCTGTATTCGCCTATGAATTTGACCATTTCCACGACTCGCTATCCGGCGCAAAAATAGGAATAATTTTCCATTTTCTTCCACTGTTTTCCAAAATTTTCCACCTGTATCCCACATCGGCCTTGGGGAGCAGACTGTCTTTCCGTTCCGTAGCATGAAGTGTCGGGAGATACGACAGTCTGCGTCTGTCCTCAGGATCTGTGTTGCATCCTGATAATCCGCGGTACTTCTGGAGATAATCATATAAAAGATTTTTTGAGAAGGATTTGAACGGTTTCTTATATCGCAAAAAGAATTAAATTTGCCGGAATGAATCAAACGTCATACAGATATGCATATAGCCATAGCCGGAAACATAGGTAGCGGAAAGACTACCCTTACCAAGATGCTGGCGGCCCATTACAAATGGACCCCGAGGTTCGAATCAGTGGATTACAATCCGTATCTCGCGGATTTTTACGAAGATATGGAAAGATGGTCATTCAATCTCCAGATCTATTTCCTGAACAAGCGCTTCAAGGATGTGGTCGAGATCGCCAGGAGCAAGGATGTCATCATCCAGGACCGCACCATCTATGAGGACGCCAGGATCTTCGCCCCGAACCTCCATGCCATGGGGCTTATGAGCACACGGGATTTCGAGAATTATTCTGACCTTTTCGACCTGATGATGTCACTGGTCAACCCGCCTGACCTGCTTATATACCTGCGCTCTTCCATCCCGAACCTCATAAGCCAGATACAGAAGCGTGGCCGCGAGTACGAGAAGAGCATCCGCATCGACTATATCACAGGTCTGAACGAGCGTTATGAAAACTGGATATCGTCATACGGGCACCGTCTCCTGGTGGTGGATGTGGACAACGTGAAGTTCGAGAACAGGCCAGAGGATTTCCAGACCGTCACAGACAAGATAGACGCCGAGCTTTTCGGTCTTTTCTCCGGAGGCGAATAAGGTGGGTGCACATGTTTTTACAACCAGGTTAATAACACTATAAATTATGGCGACACAGAGACTTACGATTATCCAGTTTGTCGACAGGTATGTCGAAAAGTATTCTTCCAATGTATTTCTGTGGGAGAAGCGCGGCAAGGAATGGACCCGTACTACTTTCCTGCAGACCAGGGAAGAAGGGCAGAGGATAGGGGCCGGACTCATGGCCCTCGGGCTTCAGAAAGGGGAGAAAGTGGCATTGCTTTCGGAGGGGCGGAACCTGTGGGTGACCGGGGAGCTCGGGATCCTTTATGCAGGTGCCGTCAACGTGCCCCTTTCGGTAAAGCTCGAGGAAAGCAGTGACCTTGTGTTCAGGATCAGGCATTCCGACTCCAAGTACGTGATGGTTTCGGGGCAGCAGCTTCCTAAAATCAGGAAGATACTTCCAGAACTGCCGATGGTGGAGCGCGTGATTGTCTTCGACGCCCTTCCGGAATACAGGGAGAAGGAGATGTCCATTTCCGAGGTCATGGAGATGGGAGACCGGTTCCTTGCCGGGAATGCGGAGATGTTCCGCCAGAGATACGAGTCCGTAGGGCCTGACGACTATGCGAATATCAGCTACACTTCCGGCACTACAGCCGACCCTAAGGGAATCCTTCTCACACACCGCAACTACACCGCGAACGTGGAGCAGGCCCAGTCTGTGATCGGTGTCACTCCACAGGACAGGATGCTGATCATCCTTCCTCTGGACCACTGCTTCGCGCATGTGGCGGGGTTCTACACCATGATGTCATACGGGGCTTCGATAGGGACCGTTCCTGCCGGACGCACTCCGATGGAAGCGTTGAGGAACATCCCGATGAGCATACAGGAACTGAAGCCGACGGTAATGCTCAGTGTCCCGGCCCTTGCCAAGAATTTCAAGAAGAATATAGAGGCCGGAGTCAAGGCCAAGGGACCGAAGGTGGAGAAGCTCTACCGTACCGCCCTGAAGATGGCTATAGAGTACAACCGTGAAGGGTACAACAAGGGAGGGTTCTCCCAGGCCTGGAAAAAGCCTCTGCTTGCCCTGTTCGACAGGCTGGTGTTCAAGAATGTGCGCCAGGCGCTCGGTGGCCAGATGAAGTTCTTTGTCGGCGGCGGTGCCCTCCTGGACATAGATCTCCAGAGATACTACTACGCGATAGGAATCCCGATGTACCAGGGGTACGGACTTTCCGAGGCCACTCCGATCATATCTGCCAACGCACCTGCAAGGCACATACTCGGGTCATCAGGGTGTGTTGTCAGGCCGATGGAGATAAAGATCTGTGACTCCGAAGGCAATTCCCTTCCTTACGGCGAGAAAGGCGAGATAGTCATCAAGGGTGAAAACGTGATGGCGGGATACTGGAAGAACCCCAAGGCGACTGCCGATACTGTGGTGGACGGGTGGCTCCACACGGGTGACATGGGATATATGCGGGACAAGGATTTCCTGTATGTGGTAGGCCGGTTCAAGTCGCTGCTCATCAGTGCAGACGGAGAGAAATACAGCCCTGAGGGCATAGAGGAGTCCCTGGTGGAGAATTCAAAATATATTGACCAGGTCGTGCTGCACAACAGCCAGGACCCTTATACCATCGCTCTCCTGGTTCCGAACAAGGATGCGCTCAGGTCCTGTGTAAAGGAGACAGCGCCAGGGACGCCTCTGGATTCGGATGAGGCCAGGAGGCTGATGCTTAAGAAGATACAGGAAGAGGTGAATTCGTACAGGAAGGGTGGGAAGAACTACGGTGAGTTCCCGGAAAGGTGGCTTCCTGCGGCTGTATGCGTGCTTCCTGAGCCATTCACAGAGCAGAACCACATGGTGAACAGCACCATGAAAATCGTCAGGGGAAAAGTCGAGCAGGCGTACAAGGACCGCATGGACTATGCCTACACACCTGAAGGAAAGGACATCATGAACCACAAGAATATGGCAGCGCTTGCAGTTCTGCTGAAATAAAATGCAATGATCAGATGAATCACAATGTTTTTTTTCAATCCGGCCTTGCCGTGTGGGTGTCTGCCGCCCTGTTCATGACTGCATCCTGCGGAAAAGAAGAAAGGGTGATTCCCGCAAATTCCCTTTCCTTTGATGAAGTGTCATACATCGATGACATGTTCCCGGTAGAGTATGAACTGACGGACGGCGAGCCGGTCGACCTGGGCATACTCGGGATTGACAATATGTATTTGTACGACACTCTCATGTTTTTCAATACTCCGGACAAGTCCGGAGGGGTGTCTGTCGTCAGTTCCTCGTCCCATAAGGAACTGGGGAAATTTTTCAGGACAGGACGCGGCCCCGGTGAGGTTGCATTCCCGCCGTTCGTCAACAATTTACAGATATACCGGAAAAACGGTCACCTGTATGCTTCAGCCCTCAATATCACCGGCAACATTATGTATGATTTTGATGTGACGGCATCTTTGGATGCAGGCGATACGGTAATTGATAAGGTCGATTCCGTTGTGGCGGACCCTTTCGCACTGAAATTGTTCAGGATAGACAGTTCAAGGTTTTTCGTATGCAAGGCAGGAGAAGACAGAAACACTCTGTACCGATACATCACAGGCCCGGACGGGAAGGAGCATGTACCTGAACCGATGCAGAGACTTAACAGCGCCCGTGTCACCAAGGAAGAGCCTCAGAGCCAGCAGAGTGAAGACGGAAGCGTCAGTTTTGTCATCCCGAATTTCAACATTCTTAGCGGAGATATAAAGTACAATCCCTCCCGGGGACTGATTGTGGAAGTGCCCAGAGAGCTTAACAGTATAAACATATATTCTCCTGACGGAAAGTACATGAAGACTATATGTGCGGTCGGCAGATCTATAGACAACATTGAACAGGTCCAGAATGTGGAGCCTGTATTCAGAAGCTCCAAGCTGACGCTGTACCCGGACTTCTTTGCCGTCATCTACAAGTTCCTGGAAGAGGACAGGGGCTATATACGTATTTTCAGTTATGAGGGTGATGCTCTTGCTCAGATAGAGATTCCTTCCGGGGTGAATTCTTTCGGGTTCGATATCCGGAACGGAAGTCTTTATACGCTGGATTCTTCCACGGAGGCACTTATGAGGTATGCTGTAGGCAGCCTGCTTGACCGGCTATCAGAATGAAGGAAATGAAAAATCCACATGAAAGTTCAGGTAATCCGTTCGTAATCAGATGTCTGGATACTGCGGAATACCGTCCCGGCCATCAGATTCCCCCTACAGTTTTCCGGTCGGACAGTTTCCTGTATCTGCGGGATGGAGAGGTCCTGACGGATGCAGGGGCCGAGCCTTTCCTTGTATGTGCCGGGCAGTTCCTCCATATTCCGGAAGGGACTCCGTTCTCTATCAAATATTACAACGGGAGCAAGGGCTATATGGGCGCCTTCTCCCGTCATTTCCTCAAAAGTCCCAACCTCGGTATACTGTATTGCCGGACTCCCTCTATAGTCGCTGTCCCGGAGAAAGACAGGGGTTTTGTGGATTCTCTTGCGGATAAGCTTTTCCGTGAGCAGCATGAGGGAGAACAGCCGGGAGAGATGCTTTTGTGTACGCTTGACCTGCTCCTGAAACAGATTGACTCTCTGGCGGAAAGCGGCCGTGACCGTGCCGGGAATCCGTTGTGCGGCAGATTTCTTGACATGGTCTTTGACAGGGGGACGGCTTCGATGGGCGTATCGGCATACGCTGGAAAGCTGGGAGTTTCCCCCAACCATCTTAACCGTGTGGTGAAAAACAGTACGGGACGCAGCGCAGGAGAATGGATAGATATTTCCAGAATCACTTTGTCCAAGTTCCTTCTGAGGCAGAGCGGAATGCCGGTAATCGATATCGCTTCCCGCTGCGGTTTCGATGACCAGTCGTATTTTTCACGCTTTTTCAAGAAGCACACTGGCATGACCCCGACGGAGTTCAAGGCAAGGATTGATTAGCGCACTTTGCTGCAGTGCCCCTTAAGGAGCAGGCCTGTAGCATGCGACAGGGCCTCCGGCGAGGGGTGACTGGGGGTGGACAGACAGGATTTCGGTCATAAATGGTAAAATATTGATTTTTAGGATAATATTGTTAAACATAAATTCGTCGGACTGACGTTGATTTTAATATGGAACTGTCAAGAATCCTTTCTTTGTTAATCATCCCGGCACTTATGGCAGGGTGCGGCACCCGGAAACAGGAAGTCCCGGAAAATTCACTGTCTTTCGATGACGTGGTGTATGTTCATGACACATATCCCATTGACTTCACTTTGCCTGAAGGCGTTCCTGCAGGGCTTGACATTATCGGGATAAATAATTTCACGATATGCGATTCCATGATGCTTCTCTCCACCCAGGACAAGCTGGGTCAGATATATGTGGTGGACCTTGACGATATGCAGGTGCTCGGAAAATTCATCGCTGAAGGCCGGGGTCCGGAAGAGCTTACAGAAACAGTATATGTGGACAACATCAAATTTTACAATGACTCCGGGCATACTGTCGGCCTTTGGTTCCCCCTTAATGGAATACATGAACTCCGCAGGTTCGATCTGACAGAATCCCTGAGGACAGGAAAAACAGTGCTTGAAATCTTCAAACTGGGACTGGACGGAGGCACCTGGTTATCCGATGCCGGACTCCAGGCTTCTTGTGTACCTGAGCGGAAGGGAAAGGAAGTCCATAAGCCGGTTCATCCTCTCGCAGGACGGAAAGACATCCGTGACCGATCCTATGGAAAGGCTTAACCGTGCGGAGGTGACCGTGTACGATGAGGAGGTGGGGAGAGGACAGGGCGGTGTACGTTTCGTTTCACTGAGTCTCAACACCCTGGGCACTTTCAACGGCTACTGTGCGTCCCGTGACCTGGTGATTGAGTCTGCAAGGGAGCTGAATACCATCTGCATCTATTCTCCTGACGGCTCATTCGCCAGGACTGTGTGCACTTTCGGGGATACTGTAGATGACATCAAGGCTGTCCAGGGCATGGACCGCGGGCGCACGTCCATGAGACTCAAGATGTATGATGACTTTTTTGCTGTAGTCCACTTCTTCCGGGACGAGGGCAGGAAATATGTCAGGCTCTTCAGTTATGACGGGAGGCCTCTGGCGCAGATCGAGATACCGGTGGATGTCTTTTCCTTTGACTTTGATACACGTACCGGGACTTTCTATACCATGGACCAGAAAACGGAAGTGATACTCAGGCACGACGTTTCCGCTCTGCTGGAAAGCATCCGGAAGCTGCCTGAATCCGGCATGACGGCCTCCGGCCAGTGAAATCAATCCACGGCAATGTATAAAAAATCCTAAAACATAAATACATTATCCTAAAAAGCTAAGGGATGTTGAGGTAATTTTGCAGCCGTCAAAAACGGAAACAAGATGCTTCTTCCTTTAGTATTGTCAATATTGTCCGTCAGTGCAGCGGAGCCAGAGCCGGAGAAAGTGATTCTTGACACACTTTCAGAGTCGGTGCTTGTGACTTCCTTCAAGCAGTCCGCTCCTGTGGAGAGGCTTGCCTCCCCGGTTTCGTCAGTGTACCTCAAGGATATGGAAAACAGAGGGTTGAAAAGTCCTAAGGACTTGTCTTCTATCATCCCCAACCTCCATATTCCGGACTACGGGTCTGCCATGACCTCCACCATATATCTCCGCGGGTTCGGCTCCAGAATAGACAACCCTGTCATAGGACTTTATATCGACGATGTCCCTGTCCTGAACAAGAACAGCTACGACCTAGAGCTCCTCGACATAAGACGTGCCGACCTGATCAGAGGACCGCAGGGCACGCTGTACGGCAGGAACTCCCTGTGCGGAGTTCTCTCCCTCACCACCATCTCCCCGATGGCTTACAGGGGGCTGAGGGCCGGTGTTGAATACGGTTCGGCGGGCACTGTGGACGCCCGTGTCTCGTATTACGACAGGACGAAAAATGGTACCGGGATAGGCGGAGCCATTGCTTACAGACGCTCCGACGGCTTCTATACCAACGAGTTCAAAGGAGAGAAGTGCGATCCTTACGATGCCGTTTCTCTCCGCTTCAGGGCCGGAAGGGACTTTTCGCCGTCTTTCGGGATAGAAAACATATTGTGGGGCTCTGTCCTCGGACAGGGAGGCTATGCGTACAGGCTTTACGACGCGCAGAGCGGCGCTCTCAATCCGGTGGAATACAATGACAAGAGTTCCTACCGCCGCCTGAACATCACCGATGCCGTGAAGATGAAGTATTCGGCAGATGACTTCACACTCAGTTCTGTCACCAGCCTGCAGTTCCTCGCGGACAGGATGGACCTGGACCAGGATTTCACGCCACGCTCCATGTTCACTCTCATTCAGTCGCAGAGAGAAATAGCTGTTACACAGGAGGTTATCTTGAAGCCCAGGGACAGCTGGCGTACCGGCTGGTGGACCTGGCAGACGGGAATCTACGGCTTTTACAGGCACAACTCCATGTCTGCCCCGGTAACCATGAAGCAGGACGGTATAGACAATCTCATTCTCGGGAACGATGCTATCCCTTCATTCGTCAGGCAGATGCTTTCTTTCCAGGAGTCAGAGTTCCCTATAGAAAGCGATTTCAAGCTCCAGACTTACGGGGCGGCGATATACCACGAGTCGTATTTTACAGCCGGGAAATGGACTTTTACAGCTGGCCTGAGGCTTGATTATGAGGGCAATTCGATGCTCTATGACAGCAGGGCCACGGTGCATTACAAGTTCGGGCCGATGATTCCGGACTACCGCGAAGTGAATACCGTGTTTGACGGATGGACCACCAACAGCTACCTGGAGTTCCTCCCTAAGCTTTCCGCTCTGTACGATTTCGGTGATTTCGGCGGCAAGGGAGGGTTGAGGCTTTTCGCCACATTCTCGAAAGGCTATAAGGCGGGCGGCTTCAATACGCAGATTTTCTCTGATATCCTTCAGAATATGATGATAGAGGATCTCATGTCCGATGCCATGGGCAGTGTGACGGGCGGAGGCGGCGGAAGGCCGGGAGCCGGTACCAAGGCCGGTGCAGGAGTTCCGGAAGAGCAGGACAGCGGCAGCCTTTCGGCGGAAAACACTTCATATCTGCCGGAGACGAGCTACAACTATGAGCTCGGCGGCAACTTCGATTTCTCCCTGCCAGGCTCAGGACACAAGCTTTCCGGTTCTGCATCAGTCTTCTATATCGCCTGCCGCAACCAGCAGATAACGGTCTTCCCTGACGGGAACTCCACAGGCCGGATGATGGCCAACGCAGGGCGTTCCGGCAGTTTCGGAGTGGAGGCCCAGGTGCTTTATACGTTGAAGGGACTCTCTCTGTCAGCATCTTACGGATATACGGACGCCAGATTCATCAAATACGATGACGGCCAGGCTGACTACAGCGGGAACAGGATTCCGTATTCTCCTGCAAATACTTTCAATGCCAGGGCCGGGTACAGTTTCGGCTTCCGTTCCGGTATTCTCCGCAGCCTGACACTCGCAGCCGATGTCTCTGGGACAGGGCGGATATGGTGGGACGAGGCCAATACGCTTTCACAGCCGTTCTATGCCGTCCTCGGGGCTGACCTGCGCCTTTCGTTCGAGTGGTTTGACCTGTTCGCAAGGGGAGAGAATCTTACCGGGACAGATTACAATGTCTTTTATTTCAAGTCAGTGGGCAATTCGTTCTTCCAGACCGGAAAGCCTGCAAGGTTCACTGTCGGGGTGTCGCTGGACATTTGACAGACCGTATTTGATCCCATATATCCTGCCTTCCCCCTCGCCGGGGGCCCTGCCGCAGGCCACGGGCCTGCTCCTTAAAAGCGGTAATCCGATGTAATTTAATAAATTAAATTCATCGAATCCACGTTAATAAAAATAAATTTCCTATATTCGCGTCACTGAAACTTATTACAATGAAGGTTATACATCGTTTTGTGGCAGGAGTTGCCCTCCTGCCTTTTGTTTTGGGATGTGGAAGCGGGGCAGACAGCGAAAGTGCCGATATTATCCCTTTCTGCAAGATGGAAAGGCTGTCATTCAGCGAACTTCCGGAGCGGGTCTTCTCGGCTATGGAATATATAGTGCCGGAGACAGGCGAGAACCAGGATATGCTTTTCTCCTCTGTCGATCAGGTCGAATACAAGGACGGCAAGCTCTATATCCTCGACTGGAGATACCGCAGGCTTGTCGTGTTCGACAGTGACGGACAACCTGTGTCTTCACTCCGCAGGCAGGGGCGCGGACCGGGGGAATATCTGCAGATCTCAGCCTTCGATGTGGACAGCGACGGGACCATGTGGATCCTGGACGCCCAGAAGGATGTGCTGAACGCTTACGGGGCCGACGGTGTATTCAAGGAGTCCATGCCGCTCCCGTTCCAGACCGACTTCCTTAAGTGCCTTGACAACGGGAAGTTCCTCTTCAAACTCTCCACCTGGGACGAATCCGACTATAAAGGCAAATGTATCCTTTTGACAGACAGGAATCTGAATGTTGAGGAGGCTTTTGTGGAATACGGGCCAACCGATCCGAATTTCGAACTGTCGAGTCCCGGCCTGAATGACTGCGGAGACTTTTTCATATATCATTTCCCGATATGCGACGATGTCTATAGACTCTCGAAAGACGGAATCCCCGAAAAGGAATACCATTTCGATTTCGGCAGCAGGACTGTACCCGAAGAGGCCAGGACGGACATTGAGTCCAGTCTGGACGACTTCGATGGGTATACTGCGCTTGCAGGCGCGCTGTATATGGATGACGCTGTCGGGATAGGCACCATATATGACAGCAGAGACTACAAAGGGTTCTTCATGGACCGCAAGTCCGGGAAAGTGTATGTCCAGGACAGCGGACATGCCTGTCTGACCTTTGTCGGAGTGTCCGGCGGTGTTGCTGTATTCTATATACCAGGCGGTTCCGGCGGCGCGGATTTCCTGCCGGATGACATCAGACAGGCCAGCGGGGCAGGAGATGACGTGTTCGCCCTCCTGCCCGTGGACCGCTGCAGGCTATAGCCCGAATTCTCTCTTTATCATATCCACCGAGTCGAGAAGCTCCCACCCGAAGAACTGGACATATTCCTGTGTCCTTTTACCGTGGCGGACGATGTCCACATAGTCCTTGTACGGTTTGCGTCCCACATGGCCGTAAGCCGCAGTCGGTTCGTAGATGGGCTTCTTGAGCTGGAATTTCTCTATGATTTTCGCCGGACGCAGGTCGAAGAGTTCCCCTATACGTGAAGCTATCTCGGCATCATCCAGCTGCCTGCCGTCCGTTGTGGTGGCGGCAGTGCCGTAGGTGTTCACGAAGATGCTCAGCGGTCTGGCCACTCCGATGGCGTAGGAAAGCTGCACAAGCATCTCCCTGGCCACGCCGGCGGCTACCATGTTCTTGGCTATGTACCTTGCCGCATATGCGGCCGACCTGTCCACTTTTGATGGGTCCTTTCCTGAGAAGGCCCCGCCTCCATGGGCGCCTTTGCCTCCGTATGTGTCCACGATGATCTTGCGTCCGGTGAGTCCCGTATCTCCGTGCGGGCCTCCGATCACGAATTTCCCGGTAGGGTTCACATGGAGTATAAAGTCGTCCTTGAAAAGGGCGGCTGTCTCTTCCGGAAGCTCTTCTGTCAACATCGGTATCAGGATATTCTTCACATCACTGCGGATCCTGGCCTGCATGGCCGCGTCCACGCGCTCCTGTCCGTACTGGTCACATGCTTCGCGGTACGACATGTGCCCGAGCTCTTCAGCCACGAACTCGTCATGCTGGGTGGAGACCACCACAGTATGTATCCTGACAGGTTTCCCTGTGGTCTCGTCATATTCTATGGTGAACTGTGACTTCGAGTCAGGCCTCAGATACGGCATGAGTTCCGGGGTCTCCTTGCGGATGCGGGCAAGTATCTGGAGCGTCTTATGGGAAAGAGCCAGTGGAAGCGGCATGTATTCATCAGTGTCGCAGCAGGCGTATCCGAACATCATCCCCTGGTCTCCGGCCCCCTGCTCGTCCGGGTCCTTGACCACCACTCCGCGGTTGATGTCCTGGCTCTGTTCGTGGAGAGCCGAAAGGACTCCGCAGGAGTTCCCGTCGAACATGTAGTCAGCCTTGTTGTATCCTATCCTGTTGATGACCTTCCTTGCGACACTCTGGATGTCCACGTATGCGTCTTCGGAACGGACTTCGCCTCCGACTACCACCAGTCCGGTGCTGCAGAATGTCTCGCATGCCACCTTGGCTTCCGGGTCCTGTCTCAGGAATTCGTCGAGTATCGCATCGGAAATCTGGTCCGCAACTTTGTCCGGGTGTCCTTCAGATACTGATTCTGAGGTAAATAGATAATTCATGATGTCTGTACTTTAATAAATGAAAATAGCCGACAGCTTTTGAGACAGCTGCGGCTCGCACAAACATAAATATTGAATCTGATGCCGGCTTTTCGGCCGGACGGTATGTCAACTCAACATTTTAGCATTTTTTAAAGTGGTTGCAAGCAGCCAAATCTCTCCACGTGTCTTGGTCGGGTGCAAATATAGTCATTTTTTCGACAAAACAACTCCTCGGGCCGATGTTGTTCAATATTATTGGATAAAATTCACAAAACTGGCTTAAATTAGCGGTCTGTCTCAGTATTGTTGAGGTGGAAAGATTTTCAGTCAGGCTATTCGGAACAGCGGCGGCGGCGCTTTTGTGCGTGACGGCCTTTGCCTGGAGCCCCGGTCCTGTATACGGAGCGCCGGACAGATATCCTGTTGTCCACGGTGAGCGCATGGACACTTCTGCGAGGAAACTGTACCACAGTGTGGAGCTTGATGTCCGCCCAGGATATGTCTTCCAGACGCACGAATTCCTGAAAGGGGAGAATTCCGCGGGACGCCCCATAAGGTCATCGTCCTCCCTGCATATGAAATACCTGTTCAGCTTCGGTCCGGATTCATATCTCGGAAGAGTCTATCCGCATGTGTGCCAGGGAGTAGGCGTATCGTTCAACAAGTTCTCCAATACGGGCGAAATCGGGCGGCCTGTTGCACTTTACGTTTTCCAGGACTCCCGCCTCGCCTCCCTGTCGGACAGGGTGGCCCTGAATTATGAATGGAATTTCGGGGCCTCATTCGGCTGGAAACCTTATGACGAGACCTCCAACCGGTACAACAGGGTGGTGGGCTCCCGGGTCAATGCATACATGAGCCTAGGGATTTTCCTCGACTGGAACCTCGGTAAAAGGTGGGACCTGACGGCAGGGGCCAGCCTTACTCATTATTCCAACGGCAACACCAGCTATCCCAATGCCGGAGTCAATCTCCTTGAGGGCCGCCTCGGGCTTTCATACGCCGTCACGGGGCGCAAGCCGGAAACGGACAGGGGTGAACCCCCTGCTTTCAGGAGGCATATCAGCTATGACATTGTCCTGTACGGAGCTCTGAGGAAAAAAGGTTTCTACCTTTCTGACGGGAATCCATATGTGGCTCCGGGCTCTTTTGCTGTCGCCGGGATCGATTTCAACCCCATGTACAGTTTCAACCGTTTCCTGAAGGCCGGACTTTCCGTCGATGCCCAGTATGACGAGAGCGCCAATATAAAGGACCATCTGGCCGGCTACCCGGTTGACAGTCAGGATATGAAGTTCTACAGACCGCCGTTCCGCGAGCAGTTCTCGGTGGGACTGTCCCTGAGGGCTGAGATAGTGATGCCGATATTCTCCATAAATATCGGCATAGGACGTAATGTCGTATGCAGGGGCGAGGATACAGATGTGTTCTACCAGATGCTCATACTGAAGGCCCGCTTCACGCGCAACGCATTCCTGCATGTGGGGTACAGGCTTTCAAGGTTCCGTGACCCGAGCCATCTTATGCTCGGCATAGGATACAGTTTCAACAACAGACGCTGACCTCCGGTATCCCTTATGGCAGGACGCCGGCCTTATTCTTCTGATGTGTCTTTCCAGATATATACCTTGTCCGAGCGTCTGAGCTTCCCTCCGCAGGATTCGAGCAGGCCCGCTTCCACAGGTATCGAGCAGTATGTGCCCTTGTCTGCCTGCGTTGTCTTTTCCAGGTCCACCCTTATCTCTTTCACATCTGTCTCGACCACACCGGTGGAAGGTCCTATGATGAGTATCCTGTCCCCGGTCCGGAGGCTTGCTGATTCTATGAGCACTTCCGCCACTTCGAGTTTCCCGAACCAGTTGGTGACCTTCCCGCTGTAGATTTTCTTCCTGGTGGCCTTGCTGCCGTAAACTTCGCTCCATTGTCCTAGCCTTGCACCCTGGTAGTATCCGTCCCAGAAGCCGCGGTTGAACACCTCGGCAAGCTCTTTCTTCAGGGCGGATGCGAGTTCCGGGGTGTACGTCCCCTCGCATACTGCATCTGCGGCCTTCCTGTAGCACGACGACACCTTCTTCACATACTCTGCAGACCTTGCGCGTCCCTCTATCTTGAATACGGTCACTCCTGAATCAATTATCTTGTCCATGAACTCTATGGTACAGAGGTCCTTGGGAGACATTATGTATTTGTTGTCCACCACCAGTTCGTTTCCTGTCTCCATGTCCCGGACTTCATATCCCCTCCTGCATATCTGGTAGCATGAACCCCTGTTTGCGGAAGCCCCGTATTCGTGCAGGCTCAGGTAGCATTTTCCTGAGATGGCCATGCACAGTGCCCCGTGTGCGAACATCTCTATCTCGACAGGCCTCCCTGAGGGGCCTGTGATCCTGTCCCTGTCTATAATCTCCTTTATCTCCTTCACCTGATGGAGATCCAGCTCGCGGGCCAGCACTATCACGTCGGCATATTGTGCATAGAACCTGAGTGCTTCTGAGTTTGATATGCTGAGCTGGGTGGAGATGTGGACCTCCATGCCCGTCTGCCTTGCATACATTATCGCCGCCATGTCGGATGCTATTACGGCTGTGACACCTGCCGCTCTTGCAGCGTCCAGGGTGCGGCGCATGTCTTCCAGGTCACTGTTGTACAGCACGATGTTGAGGGTGAGGTATGTCTGCACACCGTGGCTGCGGCAGATGCCGCAAATTTCCGGGAGGTCTTCAATCCTGAAGTTGTTGGCGGAGTGGGAGCGCATGTTCAGCTTCTCCACCCCGAAATATACTGAATCGGCCCCGCCCTGGATTGCCGCATGGAGACATTCGAAGTTCCCGGCCGGAGCCATGATGTTTATTTCGTTCTTTTGCATTGGTAAGATGTTTCTTTCTTGTATCCGGTGGCGCACCGTATCACGCATGTCAGAACCTGCGCAATGCCTGTCCGGCATTCTCTTTCCCGGCCGGGCCTTTTACCTGGTCCGTCCCAGGAGTTTTTCCGCATACCGGTGCAGTATCTCATATCTCACGCGCGGGAGTCCGATCATCCCGGCGTAGTCCATCGCATTGGCATGCTGCTTTATTATTTCGTACTTTGCATCCTCGTCTATGCCCAGGTCTGTGTATATTTCCTTGACTCTGGCTATCTTTGCATTCTTCTCAGATTCGTTTGCGGCTTTCATCTCCATCGCGGACAGCAGGGCATTTTTCCCTGACCCTTGCTGGATCACTCCGGATTTCTCCATTTCCCCGCTTTTCTCCAGGGCCCTGGTCAGAAGCCAGCTCTTCTTGTTGTTGACGATGTCGCCCCCGATCTTTTTCCCGAATACGCTGGAGTCCCCGAAGGTGTCGAGATAGTCGTCAGTGATCTGGAATGCGAGGCCAAGACTGTATCCGAACTTGTAGAGATAGTCGCATGTCCTTTCGTCCGCCCCTGCAATCAGGGCTCCGAGCTTGGCCGAACAGGCCAGGAGGACAGCGGTCTTGAGCCCGATCATCTTCATGTACCCGTCCATCGGTATTTCCTTGATGTTCTCGTAGTCCATGTCGTACTGCTGTCCCTCGCATACCTGTGCCGCAGTCGTGTTGAACAGTTCCAGAACCTGTGGAAGGACCTTGGCGGGCGCCTTCGCTATCCTCCGGTAGCTGTCGATGCACATCACGTCCCCGGAAAGTATGGCTGTGTTGTCGTTCCATTTCCGGCATACGGTAGGCTGGCTGCGGCGCATGTCGGCATTGTCCATTATGTCGTCATGTATGAGGGTGAAGCTGTGGAATACCTCCAGGGCCGCCGCAGGCTGGAGTATCTCCTCCGGGAAACTGTCTTTGAAAAGGGAATACACCGTCAGGCACAGGCGCGGTCTGACACGCTTCCCTCCGATTCCTATCATGTACCTCAGGGGGTCGTAAAGCCCTGCCGGTTCTTCCGCGAAGTCCAGGTTGCTGAACAGTCCGTTCAGTGTTTCCTCGATTTGAGTCTCGTTGATCATAGCTGTATCCTTTTACTTTCAGGCAAATGTACAATAAAACACTTGAAGTGGCTGAAAAAAATCACCAGTTTCGTATTTTTGTGCCGGAAAAACCGGAAAACATCATGGAAGCTACAGTCGTGAAACATACAGGCAGCCATTATCTCCTGACGGTGCTGCCGGAGTGGAACCTGTTCCCTGCGGTGCTGCGGGGGAAGATAAGACAGAAGGGCAGCACCGCTACAAATCCTGTGGCTGTGGGGGACAGGGTGCTGTTTTCCATGCCCGAGGGCGCGGAAGGGGAGGCGGTCTGCGCCACTCCGGAGAATCCTGCCGCCATCACGGAGGTGCTGCCCCGCAGGAATTACATCATACGCCGCTCGACCAACCTTTCGCGCCAGTCGCACATCATAGCGGCCAATGTCGATATGGCGTTCATCATAGTGACTATTGATTTCCCGGAGGTGAAGCTGCCGTTCCTGGACAGGCTTCTGGTTACATGCGAGGTGTACGGGGTCCCGGTCACTGTTGTCCTGAACAAGTCTGACCTCTATGGCCCGGAATACAGCCAAAGGGTGGAAGCTTTCCATAATATATATGAAGGGGCCGGATATCCGGTGACTGATGTGTCGGCGGTCTCGGGAGAGGGCATAGACGGGTTGAGGGAGGCATGCAAAGGACGGGTATGCCTCTTTTCAGGAGTCTCCGGGGTGGGGAAGTCCTCCCTTATAAAGGCACTGGACCCGTCGCTCGGGCCAAGGACGGGGGAGATTTCCATGTCTCATCTCCAGGGTAAGCATACCACCACGTTCTACGAGATGTACAGGCTGGCAAGCGGTGGGTATATAATCGACACCCCAGGCATAAGGGGGTTCGGCCTGGTGGACCTGGACAAGGATGAGATAGCCCTGTATTTCCCGGAGATGCTCAGGGTCTCCGGGGATTGCCGTTTCACTCCGTGCACCCATACTCATGAGCCCGGGTGCGCCGTGAAGGCTGCAGTCGAGGCCGGGACCATAAGTTATGAGAGGTATTCGTCGTATGTAGGAATGCTTGAAGAAGAGCAGAAATACCGCTGATCCTTTTTCCCGTATGACTGCAATAAACCGAAAAATACTTTCCCTCGCCATACCGAGTATTCTCGCCAATATCACTGTCCCGCTGGTCGGGATGGTGGACATAGCTGTGGCCGGGCATCTCGACGCTTCCTCGTCAGGCACCGCTTCTTCGGCTGCACTCATCGGAGGTGTGGCCATAGGCTCCATGCTTTTTGACCTGCTTTACTGGAATTTCGGGTTCCTGAGAATAGGGACGGGAGGGCTGACAGCCCAGGCATGCGGGCGAGGGGACATGAAGGAATGTGCCGGGGTGTTCATCCGTGCGGCCGGTATCGCCCTTGCATGCGCCCTGGTCCTTGTGGGACTCCAGCGGCTTTTCCTTGAGGCGGCCTTCCTGGTGGTTGACTGCACCCCTGAGGTAAGGGCTCTGGCCGTGGAATATTTTTCCATCCGTATATGGGCGGCTCCCGCGACGCTCTGCCTGATGGCTTTCAAGGGCTGGTTCATCGGTATGCAGGATGGGGTGAGTCCGATGATTACCGACCTGGTGGTCAATGTGATGAATGCCATCGTGAGTATAGCCCTCGCTCTGGGATTCACGGCTGGACGGCTGCATTATGACGGCATGGGCTTCGCCGGGATAGCGGCAGGTACGGTAGTGGCGCAGTACTTCGGCCTGCTGTCAGCTGTCCTGATCATGCTGGCAAGGTACAGGAAGCGGGTCTTCAGCGGGTTCAGGCCCGCATCCGTATACTCTTCATTCAAGGGAGGGGAGACCCGCAGGTTCTTCAGCATGAATGCAGATCTTTTCATCAGGTCGGCTGGAATTATAGGGATATACATCGGGTTCACCATGCTCTCCTCCCGCCAGGGTGACCTTGTACTTGCTGGCAGTGCCATACTGATGAAAATCATGATGCTGTTCTCTTATTTCACGGATGGCTTTGCATATGCGGGCGAGGCGCTGTGCGGAAGGTTCATCGGGGAGAAGGACGGGACAGGCCTGAGACAGACTGTCAGGATGGTGTTTGCATGGAGCATGGGCATCGCGGTGATGTTCATGCTCCTGTATGCCGTGGCCGGTACTCCGGTGCTGCGTATGATGACTTCAGACCCCGATGTAATCTCCATGTGCATGGACTACATGCCGTGGCTGCTGGTGATGCCCCTTGCCGGCTGCGCCGCATTCACATGGGACGGAATCTATGTCGGGGCGACGGCCTCGGTGTCCATCCGCAATGCAATGGTCCTGGCCCTGGCCGGGTTCTTTGCCGTATATCTTGCCGGAGCCGGCCTGCTCGGAGTCCAGGCTGTGCAGGACTGGCTTGCGGATGCCGGCCGGTCTTCTTCTCACGGTCTCTCCCCGGAAGTGTCATGGCGCGGGCACGCTGTCCTGCACATATTGCTTGCGGCCTATTTCATCCATCTGGTTGTCAGGACAGTGTATCTGAGCATGCGGTACCGTAAGGATGTTCTTTCCAGAGTTCCGGGACTGTAGTCTGCATAGTATCTTCTTGCCTATTCCGTGACCTGCCTTCCCGATTCTTCGACCATCCTGTGCAGGGATGCATTGAAATCCCCTGCCCCGAGCAGGTCCTCCAGGCTTATGTGCATCCTGTATCTCCAGTAGTGCGGATTGTCGGAAGGGTCGTTGATACGTTCCGAATGAGGGTCCGGAGCCCTCAGCCCACCGTCTGTCGAAAGCCAGTCCTGCAGAGGGAGTATTGCCAGAAGGGAAGGGGAGTCAAGGTGCATCTTCACTATCTTCCGGCATATTTGCGGCCCGCATTCCTGCGGGGCGTCACCGTTTTCTCCGAGGACTTCACGATAGAACCGCCCGGTAAGCTCCCTGTCCTCTTCCCACCATGCCCTCAGCGGGTTCATGTCGTGCGTAGATGTCGAGCATACGGACATGTACGGGTAGTGCCGCACATCGGCGAAGGCCTCGTTCTGGAGCTTCGGCATCCTCTGTATCTCCAGTGAAAGGATGTGCAGCTCCCTCATCACCTCCGGGACGCAGTCCGGGATCATGCCCAGGTCTTCTCCGCATGCCTGCATCCTGGTGGAGGCCAGCAGCTCCGGCAGTTTCTTCATGGCTGAATCTTTCCAGAACGAGTTGTGCCTGTGGTAGAAGAAGTCGTCATAGAGCCGGTTGTAGCTCTCTTTCATGTGCCATTCCAGTTTCCTGTATGCCTCTGTCTGCTGTGCGGCTATCCTCGGATGCCAGAAACCTCCGGTGTGGGGGTCGGCTACGAAGAGCACATCCTCTGACCCCGGTACTGCAGGCCCGGAATCCGGCAGGTCGAATCCCATACTCCTAAGGTATCCGGTGGAATACGGCAGTGCAGGGCTGAAATGCCCGAGCAGCCCGCTCGATGCTCCGCACGGGATTTCCCAGATACGGAAGAAGCCCAGTATGTGGTCTATGCGGAAGGCGTCGAAATACTGCTCCATGTTCTTCATGCGGGATTTCCACCAGGAGTACCCGTCCTCTGCCATTTTTTCCCAGTTGTATGTGGGCAGTCCCCAGTTCTGTCCTTTTGCAGCGAATGCATCCGGCGGTGCACCTGCCTGTGAGTCAAGGTGGAACAGCTCCGGAGATGTCCATGCGTCGGCGCTTGTCAGGCTGATTCCGATGGGAAGGTCCCCTTTCAGGTACACTCCAAGGCTGTGTGCATAGTCCCTGGCGGATGAAAGCTGCATGTGGAGGTGGTACTGGACGAAACAGAAGTAGTTGCATTCCTGTTTCTCATCTTTCAGGAGAGCTTCGACCCTGTCCTGGCTATAGACCGAGTATTCCCCCCATTTCCGGAAATCGGCAGTCCCGTACCTTCCGGTGAGTATCCTGAATGCAGAATATGGCAGGAGCCACCGGCTGTTTTCCTGGAAGAAGGTCTTGTAGGACTTTGTCATGCATGTGCTTCTCCATTTCCGTGCGAATGCCTTGCGCAGCAGCCGGTCCTTTGTCCCGTTCACCTTCTCGTAATCGACCGCCGGAAGGGAATTGAGTTCATCTTTCAGTCTCCTGTATTCCTCGTCTTCCTCGACTCCTGCATCCGGGAGGTGGATGAACTGCGGGTGAAGCGCATAGATGGAGTTGGCGCTGTACGGGTATGAATCCACCCATGTCCCTGTCATGGTGGTGTCGTTTACAGGGAGGAGCTGTATGACTTTCTGCCCGCTGGCCACAGCCCAGTCAGCGAGAAGCCTGAGGTCGTTGAATTCACCGGTTCCGAAGCTGCCGGATGACCTCAGGGAGAATACCGGAACCGCTGTCCCGGCGCAGCGGGGCATCATCTTCCATCTGTCCCGTATCTCCAGACAACCTTCTCCGGATAATGCCTCACCGGTCATGTCCACGGGTGCTTTCCCCTTAACCCCAAGGCTGTGGCCTCCCCATTCCCTTCTTTCGAAACGTCCGTATTTCTCGACTTCATAATGGTAGTCGCAGAACGGAGAGAGGTCCTCAGTCTCTGTCACTGCGGTCCATATCCCGTCACCGGTGTATTGCATCGCTGCCTTTTCCCCTTGCCCGTAGTGCAGGAAAAGGTTTTCACCCCATTTGGTGTGGTATTCGATCTTGAAGATTATACGCATGGTCTTTCAGTTTTAATGTCAGTATTATGAATCGGTTTGACGTCGGTCCGACGACTTGTATTGTCAGTAAAATTCTAATATTTTATATTTCAATTAATTATGTCTGAAGGACATTCCAGGTCATTGCCTTGAGTCCGGATCAGGTCCGGTCAGCATCTGAGCCTGATTCTCCCGGACGGTCTCCGGGTTTCATCCTTTTCCAGTTCATCACAGGCAGCACGAACGCCACGAACGCCGCCGCCAGCCAGAACACTGATACAGGCCCGAAATCGTATGACGCGGTGCTGATGTCAGCCGCCCCTTCCGTATATCCCTGTATGAGATACCCGCTTGCAATGTCCTGTATCCCGGCGGCCACGTAGCTCGATATGCCCACTATGCCGAGTGCAGCCCCGGTGGCCTTCCTCGGCACTATATCCACGGCCATAAGCCCTGCCACGATGCAGTACAGCACCCCGATTGCGAGGCTGAACAGGGACACATATATGATGTTGACTATGTAGCTGCCCCCTGTGAACAGGAACAAACCGAGGGCTGCGGAGCTTGTAAGCCCGGAAATTATCGCCGGCTTTATCCTGTCACCCTTGAATACCTTGTCGGAAAGCCATCCTGCCAGCACTGTCCCCACCACTCCGAGAGCGGCCGAGAATGCTATGATCTGGGTAGCGTTCTCCAGAGAGAAATCCTTCGCTTTCTGCAGGAAGAGGACTCCCCATCCTGCTATGGCGTATTTCGCGATATATACAAATGCGCTGGAAATGGCTATGATCCATATCCCCGGATGTCTGAGTACGTATTTCTGGACCTGGACAGTCGGCATGGTGTCCTCTTTCCTCAGTTCCTCACCTGAAAGTTCCTGCACAGACGGAAGTCCCTTGCTTTCAGGGGTATCGCTTACGAATATGAGGATTATGGCCGCGCCTGCGAGCCCTCCTATGGCAGAGAAGAGAAACCCGTATTCCCATCCGAATGCCGATACCACCACACCTACCAGTATAAATGAAAGGAATTCGCCCAGATACGGGCTTGCGCTGAATATCCCGTAGTATGTACCCCTTTTTGAAAGCGGGAACCATCTGGACAGGTTGATGATTCCCGGCGGCGAACCCATGGACTGCATCCATCCGTTTATTCCCCACAGGACGGCGAATACCAGGAAGAGGATGAGAGTGGAGAACCCTGCCGCGCTGTATAGCAGGCCCATGGCCCCCATCAGCAGGTTCACTACGGCAGACACCAGGAGTCCCGTGGCCATGAAACGCCGTATGTTACAGTAGTCCGCTATGAACCCGTTCATGAATTTCCCTACCGCATATATGAAAAGGAGGGCCGACCCGATTATGCCGAGCTGCCCGGCCGTGAGGGCCCCGCTGTCTATGAGCGGCTGTTTTACCACGCTCAGGCTCATGCGGCAGACATAGTACAGGCTGTATGCTATCGTGGCTCCCCAGAATGTCCTGCTCCGGAGTGAGATGTATGTGTGCCTTACTTTCTCTCCGGGCACACGCTCCGCAGAAGGCTTGCTTATCCTGTAGAATGAATATAGACTCATGTGGGTGTGGTCTCTGTTGTTTTGTCCGGGATGTGTCCCGTGCTTGTTAAACCGGACAAAGATAGGGAAAATAAGAAGCCGTTAAAATTTATATCGGTAAAATTTTAATCAGCTTATTGGAACCGGAAATCTCCTGTAAATTTTATGTCAGTTCGACGAATTTATGTTTAACAGTATTATCCTAAAAATCAATATTTTATCATTTATGACCGGATTTCTTACAGAAATCCTGTCTGTCCACCCCCAGTCACCTGGCGGTGACAGCCCCGGTGGGGCATGCGGCTCCGCTTCGCTGCGCCGGCACCTCCACTGCTTCGGTTTCCATACAGGAAACCTCGCTGACGCTCCGGTGCGGCCCTGTTGGGCCTTCCTATCTTAATCCCCAGTTACTTTGTCGGCATCCGTAAATCCCATGAAAAAAAGGAGGACTGAATCTCACGACTCGGCCCTCCTTTAATTTATTGATTCAATATTTATGTTTAACTAAATTCTGTGCAGGATAATAGCCAACATTGTGCCAAAATGCCGGATCTCAGCATAAGAGACTCAAATAATTGCCGATTTCTTGTGAAAATACCAAAAACAGTTTTTAACTTAGAGGGAAAATATGCGAAATCCAAAATTTCTGTTATATGTTTGGCGGGAACATTACTGAAGATAGGAAGACAAAGATGGCGGTCGTGGCCGCCTCTGTCTTCACGGTGCTGGCATTGCTGTATTTCATCCCAGTAAGGATACCGTATAAGATATCTTTTCCTTTGTGGACGCTTGCGGCCTTTTCCCTGTGGCGCCTGCCGTGGCCTATGAGCTTCGCGATGTTCGCTTCCGCCCTCGGCGACCTTGCAGGCGCTTCAGGAAACTTCATAGTTCAGATGGAGTGCTTTGCCGCCGCCCACCTGTTCATGATAATCTTCTTTGTGCGACGCTACATCTGGAGAAGCAGGAACGCATCCTCCCAGGGCAAGGCCAGGAAATCGAGGCGGACAGCCTATCTGGTCCTTGTGGCCTTGCTGATAGTCATACTGGTCTCGTTCGCCATAGCCGAGATCGCTCCCGGAGCCCCGGCAGGACCTGTACGCTCAGGTGTGATATTCTATGCGATAGTCATTTCAATGATGCTGTTCATGGCCCTTATGCAGCGCAGCAGGATGTATGCCGTAGGTGCATGCCTGTTCGTGTTCTCTGACCTTGTCCTTGCATGGAACAGGTTCGTGGAGCCTCTCCAGGCCGAGAAATACCTGATCATGTGCCCTTATTACCTCGGCCAGCTCCTCCTTTTCCTCAGGGCTGCGCGGCTCAAGGTGGTGTATGACGTCCTGAAGAGGGTCTGAATCCACCCTATTCCTTCGCGGATTTCCGCAGGATACCCTGGAATGTAAATATGAATATTGTCACACAGCACACTGCAGCTGTGGCATCCGCTATGCTTTCCGCTGCGAAAACCCCTGTGACACCCCAGAACCGTGGGAGGATTACAGCCAGCGGGACGAGCAGTATGACTTTCCTGAGCAGGGCGATGAAAAGCGAGATTTTTGCCTGTCCGAGGGCTATGAAGGTGTTCTGACATGCCCTCTGGAGCCCGAAGATGGTCATCCCCGAGAGAAAATACGGCATCATCCGTGACACACAGTCTATCAGCCGGCTGTCATCGGTGAAAGCTGAAGCGACCACATGCGGGAAGAATATCATAAGGCACATCAGCACGGCGTTGAATGTGAACATGGTGATGACTGCCACACGGAAACATTCCTTCACCCTTCCTGTGTTCCCGTGCCCGTAGTTGTAGCTCACTATCGGGACAAAACCCTGGGCAAAACCGGTGAGAGGGGCGCTCCCGAACTGCATCGCGCTCTGCATCACAGCAAGTGCGCTCACGTATATGTCCCCGAAATGTTTGAGGTTGGTGTTGAGCACAAACCCGACCAGGCTTTCCGTGCTCGCCATTATGAAGGGAGATATCCCGAGCCCGAAGATTGACAGGATTATCCTCTTGTCGAACCTCATGTGCGGAAAAGAAAGCTTCAGGGTGGCCTTCCTGGAGAAAAGGAAGCCGAGCACCCATGCGGCGCTGAACCCTTGTGATATTACCGTCGCCACAGCGGCCCCTTTCACTCCCATGTCCAGGGCGAATATGAACACCGGGTCCAATATGATGTTCAGGACAGCGCCGATGAGGGTGGACAGCATGGCTATCCCAGGACGCCCCTGTGTGTTTATGAATGTATTGAGCCCGACAGAAATCTGGACGAATACAGTCCCGGCCAGATAAATTGAAAGGTAGTCCACAGCATATCCTATGGTGTTCTGTGAGGCTCCTGTGAACAGAAGCACGGGCTCCATGAACATGTAGCATACGGCCGATACCGCAATGGTGAAGAACAGCAGCAGAACGAACCCGTTGCCGAGGATGAGCCTTGCCTTTTCGCGGTTCCCCTGTCCCAGGGCGATTGCAGCGAGCGGCGCCCCTCCTCCGCTGACTATCGCCGAGAAGGCTGACACGAGGATTATCACAGAGCTCGTGACGCCGACTCCGGCCAGGGCATCGGTCCCGATTCCCGGGATGTGGCCGATGTATATCCTGTCAACTATGTTGTACAGCAGGTTGACAATCTGTGCAGCCACGGCCGGGAGCGCCATTTTGAAGACCAGGGGCAGCATCTTGTCTGTCCCCAGCCTTTCTTCGTATATGTTCGATGCCGCCATTTTTCCCCTTGTGCATCATGTCCTGCCGTACTCCCCCGAACGGTGTGCCATGGTTGAGGGCCGATGCATTTTGCTGATTCGTATTAAAGAGAGGGTGGCTCAAAAGGGAGCTTTCCGCATTACACCTGATTCGAAAATCCTCATGTACGACAGTACACTGTGGTTTTCTCATCTGTGCAAACTTTGAAATTCCACCTTTTGGGCCACCCCTCTTGTCCCTGTCTTGTCAGTCGGGCCGGTCTATTTGGATACCGCAGAACTGAGTTTCTCGCAGAGCTCGTCTGTCTTCTCGAACAGCTCTTTGCGGATACCGTTGTAGTAGGCCTTCCTGTTTCCCTCTACCTTTGCGTTAACCTTGTCCTTGAGGTCGTTGTAAAGGTCCACTGCCTCATCGATTATCTTCGCTACTTCATCCGAGTCTTTCCCTGGATTGAGGTTGACGAACAGCATGCAGTCGTCGATGAATTCCCCGATGATGTACTCGATGTCTTTTTTAATGTCTCTAAGATTCATGACTGTTATAATTTTTTAAAGTCGTTATGCCGGACCGTTCCTGTCCGCTAAATCATTTTCCGCCGCAAATGTACGAAATAAAACTGTTCAATCAGCAGGAAGCTGTTTTGAAATTTCCAAAAATCATTCATGACCGGTCTCTTCGCCTGGAAAATATGCCGGGCTTTTCAGCATCGAGGTCACTCCGGTGCCTTTGTCTTCCTGGCCGATGACCCTGCAGGCCCACATGAGACGGCTGGAATGTTCGTAGAATCCCGCTTCTCCTGGAATGAGCGAGCTGATGCGCACTTTCTGTGACGCATGGATGAACTGTCCGCCGCCTATGTATATTCCTACGTGGGTGGCTTTCTGCCCGTTGCCGAAAAAAAGCAGGTCACCTGGCTCCAGAGCTGCGACATAGCTGCGTATGGTGCCTTCCTGTATCTCCACTCCGCTTTTTCCGGGATACGGGATCTTTTCACCTGACATGGCCTGCTGCGATGCATTGCGCGGGAGCAGGACCCCGTTCATGAACCATACCATGCGGGTGAAGCCGCTGCAGTCCATGCCCTTGACGGATGTCCCGCCCCACTGGTAAGGTATGCCGAGGAACATCATGGCTGTACGGACGATATTCCCTGGCGTGGCTTCCCGCGTGGCCGCCCATTTCCCGAACTCCTCCACGTCCCTGCGCCTTACGTAGCCTTCCGTCCCGGAGGGCATCAGCACCTTCACGAAGCCTTTCTTCCTGGCCGGGATGCATTTCCGTGCCGTGTCCGATGCCATGCCGCCACCCTCCTTGAACGCGATTCTCAGCAGGTCTCCTGCCACCAGGTCGGATATTCTTTCCGAATCCTCGTCCGCTTCAGTGAAAACATGGCTGTACTCTGTCGTGACTATGTATTTCCTTGCCGAGACATATCTTCTGGCTTCTTCCCTGTCCATTTCCACAATCCCTTTCTCTACGCACCATGCCTGGTATGGTTCCGGCGAGACGACCCGCAGCCAGTAGCCTTCCCGCCCTGTTATCTTCACCGGGGTTCCCATCAGAAGCTGGTTCCCGAGCTCTTCCGGGAAGTCTGGCTTTTCCCTCATGAAGTTGACCGAGAATTCCGTGACTCCGTAACGCTGATCGGCCTCTGTGCCGCCGTGCGCCTCCTGTGCATCCGCGTCTTGCGGCAGGAGCAATGACAATGATATGACTGTCAGCAGGATCCTGTATTTCATGGCTGTATGTGGTGAAATTATCCTCCAAAGATATGAATAATGGCCCGTAAAAATGACGGACCCGGCCGGTTTTTTATCCCGGGAGGCTTTCCCGGCCATGACACATGTCCTGCCGGAAGGACCTCGGAAGCTGTTTTTTATTTACATTTGCTGTCTGTATTTTACGTGCAACAGAGAATATGGATACGGGATACATTTTCAGACCGGCCGGAATGGCTGATACGGGCAGGATAATGGAAATCATCGGGCAGGCGAAAGCCCAGATGAAGCGTGAAGGCAGGGACCAGTGGGACGAGAACTATCCGGCAGAAAGGGACATCTCGGGAGACATCCTGTCTTCCAGCGGCTATGTGCTGGTGTCAGGGGAGCTGCCGGTAGCATACGGGGCTGCTGTCTTTTCCGGGGAGCCGGCATATTCGGCCATCCGCGGGAAGTGGCTTTCCGACCTGGACTATGTGGTGCTCCACCGTCTGGCTGTGGCTGATGAGGTGAAGGGGCGGGGAGTGGCCACCGTGTTCATGCGCAAGGTGGAGGAACTCGCTGCCTGCCGCGGCATACGGAGTTTCAAGGTAGATACCAGGTATGACAATATACCGATGCTGAAGGTTTTCACGAGGCTGGGTTTCTCGTACTGCGGGGAGGTCCGTTACGGACACGGTGCCAGAATGGCTTTCGAAAAACTGATCTGATTTATATTAACGTCAGTCCGACGAATTACTTTATATATAATATCTTGTCTTGCGGAGAGACAGGCTCTCGAACCTATACATTCAAGAAATATCATAAAATTGCAAATTACTGATAATCACACACAATTTGGAATACATAGTAAATCTAAATCTTTCTGAATATCTTTTGCTATTCCAAATATTGGGTGTATA
>JADILZ010000020.1 GCA_017695065.1 Candidatus Cryptobacteroides excrementipullorum | reverse complement strand
CGCAGGAAATTCCAGAAATCTTCCGCCCGGTACAATGCATCTCCTTTATTAAGGGTATTCACGATGACAGTTCCGTCAGGCATCGCATGGATGGATTTGAAGGATTCGTTGCCCAACACGCCGGGACGGAGGCGTAGCACTTCGTCCGTCTTCCGGTTCCAGAGACGGGCATAGTCGGTTCGGTTGCCGTTCGATTGGCTCTCCACCAGCACCCACTCCTTGTAGAACACACGCAAACGGAAAGAGCCGTCCCCTATGCGGAGCGGGGCGATGCGGCAATTCTGTGTCGCCATGTCCAGGTCGAGCAGACCCGGTTCTATCCATATCCCGCTGCAGTTTCTTGCCGTGTAGCTTCCCAACAGAAGGAGGCGGGATGTGTCCGGCACAGGAATACAGCCTTCATCGAATCTGTCATGTCCGGACATTTTGAACGGCATTCCGTAATATTTCCCGTTGCCGTCATAACGGATAACCGGAGAATTGCAAAACTCTCCCGGAATGATATACAGCGTTCCTTTGCCGTCTGTACCGAAACTGGGGGCATACATCAGGTTATCAGGCAGTATGAGCCGGCTTACATGTTTCACACCCCGTGGTGTCATGGTGTGTATGATGGCGCTATGGACATCGCCCAGACACAGATAACGCCCGCACCACCGGAACTCATACTTTTCGTCAACGGCCATATTGCACATGCGCGGCCATTTTTCCGCCTCCAACGGATTCTTGCCTCCTATGACCATTTCTCCCAAAGAGATCGGGTACAATGCCGCATAGAAATCCAGTTCTTCCGAGTATATGAAATGGTGGATTTTTTTCGTCTTCATCTTCACCGGCTGAAGCGGTGTGACACGTAGATCCGCAACGAATGTACCCTGCCATTTCTCAACATCCGCCTGTCGCCATTCCCCATAAGCGAAATAACCCGCAAAACCTCTTGTGATATATCTGTTCCCGTCATCAGGCCATGCCATCCTTTCACGGGGCATCTGCTTGCGCAGCTTTATGGTTTTTGCCTTCATTCCGAAATCATAACGGGGTTGTTTCAGCAGTTTGCAATACTGCCCGTACTTGCAACATTTCTCCTCAAAGGCCTGCATTTTCGCCTGCGGAACCAATGCCAGAAGATATATGTCATCCCCGTTCAGGTCATATAGTGCGTACCCGTATGAGGTAAGCTCCTGTCCCAGGGCAGTAATGCCCATTTCGTGCGAGAAGCAGGAATACTGCATCTCGATTTCATCGAAACGGTCCTCTTTCAATACCGGTATCTCTTCTCCCCATTTTTTCCTTATCTCGTTGAGTGTGTCGCCAACATCCCCCTCGTCCTTGCGTATGTCGAGGGCCTGATCCCGTACCTCCTCCATGCAGTCATGCTCGTATGCCTCCATCATCTCCCTTATCCATTCCTTCACGGCTTTGCCGGATATTCCTTTAGAAGCGGAAACACCGGCCGGGACTTTTGAAAAACGGATACCTACCCCCGAAAGTTTGTGCATCAGTATGACAAGCTGTCTGGGAGTGTAGTGTTCATCTTTTATCAGGTATTCGTTATCACGCAGGAGATAGCCGTCCTTTTCATTCCAATGCCCGTGAACGGAGTTGTCCCCGTTGCGTACATGGATGTGGTAGCTCGTGAACCTCGTGTAGTCGCCGTATAAAGCCTGAGGGCCGAACAGTTCGACACTCAGCGTGAACCACGCTTTCCTTTCCGTTTCGTTCCCCGACAGGAGGACCGTTTCCCCGTTGGAAGTGAAACGGAACGATACGGACCACTCGAAAGTGTCTGGGTACGGGATGCCTGCCTCTGCAAGCCATTTCGCCGCTTCAAGGTCTGGGATGATTTTCCGGTAGTAGTTAGCAAGCTCGTCTGTCAGCCCGTGCAGGTGTTCCCGCTCCGGCAGCAGAAGCAGGATGCGGTACAATATGCCAAGTTCTCCCGGTCCCTGCTCCATGAGGGTACGGGCAAGTCCCGACAGGCAGGCAACCGCACATTCGTCCGGGGACTGGGCGAGCAGGGCCACGCAGTACCAGAACCGGATGACATCATAGTTGTAGATTCCGGTTATGCGGTAATCCTCCTTTTCCTGCGGTGTGGAGGGTATGCAGGAATACCCCCGGATGACATCGGCCACGATACGGACAAGGGAGCTGTCCTCCGCATAAGGTTTCATCCGCTCCGTCTCTTTCCTGTTCGTGGGAGCATGGATGTATGAATCGAGGGCGGAGTTCAGCCGCTCTATCTTTCCGGACAATGCCGGGTCGCACCCGGGCGGCACAGGTATGTGGAGTGTGTTACGGTCGTTGACTGCATGGAAGGGTATGACCTCCTGCTGCGGGTTTTCATACATGGCGAGAGTCATGTCCAGGTACCAGTTCCAATACTCCCTACGTTTTTCCACGTCACCTTTCCAGTTATCGGAAAAGGGACTTCCACCGGAGCAGACCAGCGACACTATGAAATCGATGTCCATGCTCTCAGGGTCAAAACTGTCATCATCCTCTCCTTCGTAATCTTCCGGGTTCAGCATGGAGGCCGCATCACCGCAGACAAAATACCCGAGGCTGGCGATGGCCCAGCTCACGGTTGTGGTCGCCTCGTCAGGATTGTTCTGCACATGAAGCCACAGTTCGCCCGACTCCTTCTCGATGTCTTCCACCGAGTCCGGCTTTCTGTAAAGATGCTCGTTTATGCGGGAAAGCAGATGTACATTGTCCATAATCTGTCGCCCCGTGACAGAACAGGCTTTCTTGCAGCATTCGCACATGATTTTCTGCACGGTGAGTACATCGCCGACCTGTTTCATCAGTTCGATACGGCAGGACAGCGGCAGGTGCCCCGTGTCACTTTGGGCGATAATGCCTTTCAGTTTCTCTATGGTTTCTTTTATCATTTTCTCTGTATTCTCTCTTTTTTTATGTTAATGAAAACTTGTCGATACATCTCTTTCAGTTCCTCCGGAGCTGCGTCCACCACTTTCTGACCACCCTTGGCGCTGTTTTTGCCCCATATTACATAGCAAACTGTTTCCCATGCGTATTGCAGCACTTCTTCCGGGCTGGCTTCTGTTTCCTGACTGGGGGTATCATCCTCGTCATCATCCTCGTCGGAGGAAAAACCGCTTGGGACGATTTCAGACAGACGGGATTTTGTCTCCAGCAGAGCACCCAGGCTTTCGGCGTTTGCCATCCATGCGGCATAGTCCTTGGAATATTTCATGTCCTGCATGGACAGCACCCCCCGGACAAAAACGGGGACTGTATCGGCGGTAAAGCCGAACTGTTTCACATACTCCCGGAGGAATTTTTCCTGTAAGCGGGAGTGCTCATCATCGCAGAGGTCAAGATAATCCCACACCAACTGCCGCCACTCTTGCCCCAGCATTCCCAAGGCAAACACGGCAAAACTGCCGGGAAGGGCACACAGCTCATCGCTGAGATTGGTGTATTGTTCATATTGCCGCATGGCAAGCCGGGCGTACCGTTCCATCAAGTGGTGGAGGCTGGGGTATTGCACGGCACAGGCAAAAAGTTGGTTTACTCCCTTTTGGGGCAGTCCTGTAATGGGCAGATACTTCTTTTCCGGTCCTTTGAACTCCACAGCATAGCTGCGGGGAAAATCATCCTGCTCCAGAAGCTCACACAGGTAGTTCAGCACTTCATGACAGCATTCCTCCGTATTATCCCTGGCAGTAATACGGATGACGGCAAAGGCATCGTTGGCCGATGCGGTGAAGTGCACTGTTTTTCTCTTTTGCAGGTTGAACGGCAACCTGCCGGTTCCGTTTTCCTTCAGCTTTTCCACTATATCCGGTCGGACTTTCCCGACCAATCCCAACAGGTAATTGGTGTCCAAATACTGGAAGCTCATGCCATATACCTTATAGTTTACCGCCACATAGCAGGCAAAGCGCAGCAGCGGCTCCGGAACTTGCTCTGCATGGATACCTGGTTTCAGGGAATACTCCCGATTCCAGAAGCGATCATCTTCATTGTCTGTTGCAACAAAATACTTTTCCTGCAGCTCCCGTTTGAGCATATCAAGTAGATGGTGGTCAATTTCACCCCACCGGCTCTGGCGGCGCAGGTTTTCGCTGAAGGCGATGGCCTGTTCCGCATCCAGGGTCTCGGCCCGCTGTATTTCGGTCCACGCCCTAAGCAGTTGCCACACCTCAAAGGGCGCACCTTGACTGCTGACCACTACCGGCGGCCAGAGAGAATCAAGCCGCGTGATTCTCCCGTCAATAGCATCCTGGATGCACTGGTCAAAGAGCGGCTGCAATTCCTCCTGTACCTCGGGCTTCATCCAGTAACAGCGCCCGTCCTGGCTATTAAACTTGGGTAAATTCGTTGTTTTTTTCATTGCTATATAAAATCAACTTGTATGTTAATGATTTCACAAAAACCAGCAGGCCTTTATCCCGCATTTCCGGATATTCATTTGCCGTGCAATGCTTCCAGTCCGCAGGGTACTGGCAAACAGAGCCTGTTTCCTTGGGAATATATGCCCTTGTTGGGGCGTGCAATGCCGGCAGGAACAGGATAGCCGACAGGTACAGGATAATTTTTTGAATGTTGCCTTCATAGATGCAATTATGTATGTTTCCAAAAATATATCGTACTTCATTCCCGTTAGAAACAGAATCTCAAAAAGTTATACCAGCATACCGATAGATAAAACAGATCTCCGGCAATCAAGACAGTAAGCCGCTGTTTGAATTTCAGGTCACACTTTTCCTCCTTCAGCCTTCGCAGTTCCCTGAACATATAACTGAAGTCAACGGGAGTCCGGCTTAGCAGGTGGACAGGCAGCAAAATGATAGAGCCTACAAAATACCTCATTTCTCCGAACATGTAAAATGGGGCGAACAGGAACATCGGCATCAGTTCCCACCACCGGTAACTCACGTTCCTGTTCTTCTCTCTCTCCTTGTCAAGGCGTTCCTGCTCAGCACGGGCTGCGGCATCCAGTCTTCTCATGAAGGTTTCCTCCTTTTCTTCCATGATGTCGGCTATCAACTTGTAGTTTACACCGCGTCTGTACAGTTCCAGCTTGGCCTGTCTCACTTCCTTGTCCGTATATTCTCCGGTTACATTGTTGGCCATCATCAAAAGCTCATCGGTAGCGTATTCTTTTATTTTCATTGTGAGTTGGATGGTAATATTCTGACAGAACCGATTATATCACGGGCTTCGGATTCATGGGTCTCGGTCGCTGTCATTGAAACGATAATGAAACCGTCCAACGCCTTTTTATTCAGATAAAAAATTATACTCTGATTAAAGTTCATGCTGCCACCTCTTTCCAATGGATATTCCCTTCTGCCCGAAATCCGTTCAAACGGTATTCCGTTGATATTTACACTTTCGGGAGCGGTCCCGCTCATAGACTTCAACAACAGATTGCGTGCATTGTCGATTTCCTCGGTCGAAGAGAACTTTTTGTAGTTGAAGACAATGGTATTACCGGCATTGCCCATAAGCTGTAAAACACAGTTGTCATCTGATTTTACTACAGCATTCCATCCTGTGGGATATGTACACCTCAGTCCGCATGCTTTATTCACATACTCTCTCCTGCCGTCTCCTATGCTTTCATCGCTGCCGCTAAATGTTGCAGGATTATCCCCTTGGTTGGGTATATAATTGGTATGATCTGTTTCACTTTCCTGTATTCTGCCTTCAGATTCACTTTCCTGTGCGTATTTCTCTAATGTACCGTATTCCCACATGTTCCTTATTTCCCTAAAATCCGAAGGTACGGATTTTGTCTGTCCCGTAAAAAGGAATGCGAACATTATCAGAAATGTCATTTCAGCAATATATGCGATATATCGTGAGGCCCTTTTAGAGCTATACTTGTCTGCCAAAAGATAAGTTATACCCAATATGACTCCTGAGACAAGGCCTCCTATATGTGCCGCATTATCTATTCCTTCTTCCTTAGTTCCAAGCAAAAGATTGTAGATTACAAAGAAACCTATGCTAAACAAAAGAGATTTTCGCTGGTGTTTTTCTATCTTGTGATTGAAGATCAGGTAAGAAAGGAAGATGCCGTAAAGTCCGAAAATAGAACCGGAAGCCCCTGCGCTTATCGTTCCGGGATGAGCAGTAAGGCTTGCCAATGCCGAGAATAATCCGGTCAGGAGATAGGCGGTCATCAACTTTCTGCTTCCGATAATCTGTTCCAAGAATATCCCGATGTATAATAGAGCATACATATTCATCAGCAAATGGATTATCCCGATATGGATAAAATTGCAGGTCACGGTTCTCCACCAATCACCGGTAAGTGTGAGCGGGCCAAAATCTGCACCCCATTTCATCAAAGAAATGCCTGTCGGTTCTATAAGGCTTACCCCACATATAGACATCACTATAAACAATGCCACATTTATATAAATAAGTAAGGGGGTTGCGATATTTCCTTTTCTTGGAGTTATTAGTGACCAGAATGACAGATCTTTGTTATCCTTTCCATTTGTCTCCTTATCGACAGGAAAGTTATATTCCTCAGAGCCTGCAGGGTTATTCTTTCTCTCTGTATCATCTGCATCAACAGTATGGACAGTTGATATGGTTTTTTCCTGATTATACCTGACCTTACCCCAATTAGCAGATTGCCCGGATGTGCATTCACACCCGGCAAAAAGATGCCCTTCTTGCCCGGCAGCACCGGCAAGTGCCTCCCTTATTCTTCGAATATTCCGTTTGTTATGTCCGAAAGAACATATCGAGGTACGCTTGTTCAGGTCGTTTACGCTATTGACCCATACCTGACCTTTGTCGAACACGACAAAAATCTGTTCTCCCCATGTCATACCCCAAAGGGAAGGATTGGTATGAGCCACGATGCAGTCCTCGCCGTAATGGTCCACGTCCCAGTCATAAGTTACCGACAACTTGTATATCTGGTCATAAATCGCCTGTTTGTCCAATGAGGTCGGTATGCTCTGGAAATCCAGCTTGCGCCGTTGGTGCCGGTAAAGTATAAAGGCAAGCAGTCCGGGAATGATACCGAGCCATAAAAGACCCTCTATATCAATATTGCTCGAATAATGCATCACTCCGCTTATGGAAATAAACATTGCGGCATAAAGCATCAACATATGCGATGCGCCGTAGTGGGTGTACGCCCAGCTGATAATCAGGGGAAGCGTCTTCTTTTCCAATACAAAGGCGGCAAGGGGAGCATTCTTTTCCTCACGGTAGCGAATCCGGTAGGCAAGCCACCATATCAGTTCGAACAATGCACCTATAATCAGGATTGCAACAATATAATCCGCTTCGTCCAGCTTGCTCTCCCTGGGTTTGATGGAATAAGGAACCCCGCCAAAGGTCAGTTCCTCGCAGGACACATCATAACCCTCGCTGGTAAAGTAATAAGTGTAAGTGTATTCCTCCTTGTTTTTGGAACTCGAATATGAGTTGCTGTTTGGCGGTACCGTTTTCCCGTTAATGGTCAACAAGGGGGGATTTTGGTCGGGACGGGCGTTGCAGGTCAGGATTGCACGGTACTTGACGTAATCGCTCTTCAGTTGCTCCACCTCCAGATGACATTCCAACTTGCTCATGTCCACTTCGGCAGGATGTACGGACACCCGGTATTCCGGCGTGGTATATGTCTTGCCATCGGCCGTCACGGATGCGACAGGGATTCTGGCTTCCCCACTGTTTTTGAACTGTACAAGATAATAGAAACCTGTTTCATAGCTATTGCTTTTCACACCGTTTATAATGGAACAGCTCTCTCTCTTATGCGGCTTCGGACCGTTCAACACTTTAATGCTGTCATTGAACACTGGGTAGGAAGCCGTGTCGAATCGGGAATTAACCAGTGCATACGTCAGCCGCAGTACCCGCCCGACACGGAGACCGCCAACCGTATCAAGCTCCGCATGAAAATATACGGAGTCTGCAGTCTCCGAAGCATGCGTATGGGCTACCGGCAAAAATGCAGATAGCAATAACAGGCAGACGAACATTCGGCTTCTGATGAAGCAGTATTTTGTTTTACTTGTTCTTTTTGTCATATATCGTTGTTGAATACCATATTAGCACTCCATTTTATAATATATTCCAGGTTATGTTTGGTGGATATGAGTTTGTACTGAACAGGTTGGGACACAGTGAATCCGTTTCCTGTGTCCCAACATCAAAGATTATCGGTCCTTGAACCTTGCCGGTTGTCAGTCGGCGTCGTTATCGCACATGTGCCGGATAAATGCCTCGTTCTTCTCGTATTCCACCCCGGTGAGGATAACGGGGTCTGCAAGCCCTACAATCTTGTACCCCTTGGTATATGTAACCAGGATGCAATAAAGCTCACGCCCTTTTTCATCCTTTTCCACTTGCAACTGCACCGGTTGGTCGTTGCCGCTGGGTAAATCGCACAGGTACTCGAAATCATGGCGGTTGAAGGCTGCTACTATGTCGTCCTTGTCTGTCATGCTGCTGATGAACTTCTTGGTCTTGTAACGCTTCACCTCGCCGCCGCTTGTACGGTTGTAGA
>JADILZ010000109.1 GCA_017695065.1 Candidatus Cryptobacteroides excrementipullorum | reverse complement strand
CTATGGCAGTGTATGGCATCAACGCAAGCAGTGACGCCGCTATTGTTATGATTGTCCTTTTCATGGCTTTTCCTTTTTTTCTATCTTTTTTATACAAAGAGAGGGTGACCGTTTCCGACCACCCTCTCCTCAATATGCTATAAATTCATTTAGATGCAGATCAGTTCCCTGCAGGAGCCTGTCCATGAGGATATACCGGAATATGTACCCAGATAGACTCAGTACCCCACTTGTGTTCTATGGAAACTTTCACATAAATGTAAACCACTTTTTCAAGGTTCCATCCACGCTCTGAAGTGAAGACAAGCTCGTCAACACCATCGCTGTCCCTGTCATCTTCAACTACAGAAGCACTCTGGTCAAATTCTGAAAGGATACGACATCGAAGCTCTTCACAATCACATGGTTGTAAGGATTAATCCTACCCCATGCATTGACAGTCACACGGTTCTCGAAATCAGATACAGGAGTATCAATGCTTTCAAGCAGTGCAATAGCCTCGTCTGTACCCTTATAATGACCTGTACCTACTTCAGTCCATTCAGTTCCAGTAAGACTGAGGGCAATGTCGCCATGTACATCCTGATGCCAGTTTTCAGTAGGATTATCTGCATCCTCTCCATAAGTCATGTATGTAGCAAGTACTCCGCCAGCAGCTGGATAAGTGTTATAGAGATCATACCCTGCACCCTGTTCTTCAGCATCCTCATCAGCGTAACGGAATGCGCTTCTTCCGCTGTTGAATCCAGGTACATAACCATTCATCTGGTCTGCAGCGAACTGGAGGCTCCATGCACGGCATGCGAGATCAGTCTCGCCGGCTACAGGGAGGACGTTGTCCATAATGCTTCCCTCAGAATTTGTTCTGAACAGAGTAGTAAGGTCGTAGTTGTATGTCACGTGATCCTGAGCATTCTGTGAGCGGTACTGTACAGGACGGATTCTTGCAAGTTCGCCGTCAACAATCCAGTCTGAAGTGACAAGTCCTACAAGAGCAGGAAGTTCAGGAACCTTGACATTGACTGCAAACGAGAATGTGATGTCTCCGTTATAATTATCTGCACTAGGAAGAGTTACCTTGATTGTGAATGTATCAATCACATCACCTTCATTAAGGTCAGCAACGTTAGACCCGTCGATAAGTGAACCGAATTCTACAGGTTTGATATTCCAATTGAACGCAGCTGCATATTCATCATAAGTGCTGTTGCTTCCATCCCAGCTGATAGCGAATACAGGATCGTCGGTATCACGTGTTGCATCAACGGCATACTCTACTTCGTATGTTGCGTCAGCCGAACTGTAAGTGTTTACAAAATCATTGTAAGACAGACCGCTGCCATCATTGACCTCAGAGAGTATATACTGTACGAACTGAGCCCAGTTGAATGAGCCATCGAAGTCGTCACATCCGAGAACATAATCAAATGTATAGACAAGACCGAGATCCTCCGGTTCGGAAACTACAGGGACCTTAGTCCACTGAACCTTGAAGTAGCGTACATCAACGATATTGTTGTTTACAGTATCTACCAGTTCAACACGGACAACCGGTGTCTTGTCAACTGCGGCCTGGTTGGCAGCTGCACCTTCGGCTGCACCAGGATATGTGGACTTGAGGACTGCCGTACCTTCATCAACATTCTGCTCGACGACTGCAAACTGCTGCTGGTCTGTCTCATTATCTCCAAGTGCGAAAGGAGACGTTGGCACAGCGAACCTGAAAGCAAGTCCGTTGGCTTTCAATGTCTCTTTGGTAATCTGGGAATGTCCGGTTGCCGGCGCATCTGCAGCCTCATCGCATCCTGTAACCATTGCAAGGAGGTCGATAGAAGCATTATAAGCTCCGGTCTCGGCAACACCCGAAGTTGCAGTAGCAGCTTCAGCATATGTTGCATAGAAATGATTTACACCATCTGGGCAATCATAGCCGGTCTGGCCCTTTGAATCATCTATAAGAGCTGCAATATAAGGAGTTACGGTTTCCTCATAAAGAGCAGAATACTCCGAATATACATTTGCCTCAGTCTCGTTCTCAACAAGATTTCCCTCATCGATAGGGACCTTGAGAGCTGCAGTATAGATATAGTCGCCCTCACCTTCATAATTGAGGCTTATCCCTGCTGCCCTTCTGACAGTGGCTGTAAGCACATCTTCCTTGATATCATAGTCTACAACATTGAGCTCGATTCCATCCACAGCCCTTGTTGTAATCATTTCGGCTGTCTGAATAAGATACTCCGGATTCTCGACATCAGTCTTCGAAATGTTAGAAGGAGAAATATGGTAGCTTACCTCTGTAGCAGCACCGGTAGTCAGGACTGCATCATCAGCAGCAGTGACGGTCTCATTTTCTGCATTGACAGTCTTAGGGTAATACTCGTAAGAATTGAACTTTATAACCGGAACACCATCAAGATATGCTGTCGGAATCAATGATATGGAAGTCAGCCTCTTGGACAAAGTAAGTTTTATGACAACCGGCTCTTCTGACCCGTCAACACCAGTAAAAGTCAGTGTGCCCGACACCGAATCCCATACTGCTGTCACACCAGCTGCTCTCCAGCTCTCTTCTGTAGGCTCAACTGTTTCTTCGCCTGTCTCGGCCGAAATTGTAACCTTGTCCCAGTTGCCGGTCTCCATGTTGGGGCGATAGTAAACGACATCTGCATCATCTCCGTCAGCGTCAGCTGCACCCTGGGATGGCATACCGGTGTCAACATTGTCAATAAACCAGTTGCCGTTCTCGCCAATCTCAACTACTGAACCAGGAGTCCCGTCAGTACCGTCCTGACCGTTAGTGATCTCATAAGACTCACCGTTGCTCAGAGTTACAGTGATACCGTTGTCTGTCTGTGTGACACTGGTAATCACTGCTCCGGACTCAATCTGACTCTGGAGATCAGCAACAGTTCCTTCCAAGACTGTCACACGATCATCGAGGGCATTAATGTCATCCTCGTAGTCGGTACAACCACTAAAGGCCAGCACCCCGCCTACCAGGCTGAGCGCCATTACCATTCTGAAAAATTTTTTCATAACTACAATTTGTTTGTTACACATTGTAACATATAATGTTACACATTGTCTTTTTATATCCTCCTGATACACAGAAGTATAGATTATATTTTCCAGATATTCCGGACAGGCCTTGCATACGATTTGCGTACAAGGGGCCGCACCGGATCAGTCGAAGTCTGTGAGTGCGGCAGAATTCTTCAGCCTGTCCTCATACTCGAATCCCGCGAGGTAATGCTCGGTAACGGACAGACTCGAATGTCCCAGGCTCTCCGAAATGAAGGAAAGGGCTGTCCCGTTACGCTGGAGAACTGTGGCGAAAGAGTGCCGTGCGGAGTATGTGGTGAAGGCCGGGATGCCTATCTCCCTGGCTATCTTCTTCAACGACAAGTTACACAGGTATATGATCTTCCGCACAAGGTGGGCGGCGCTGAAGTCATCCTTTGCCGAGCATGCGTAAGGGAAAATATATGTATCGGGGTTGCCGTCGTCCGGATTCCCCCACTTGTCTATAATGGCCTGCATCTCGCGGCTCAGCACAGCCCGTATCACCTTGGACTGGCCGTAGGCATGCATGGTCTTGGAGCGGATGAAACAGATTTCACCGTTACTCACATTACCGTATTTCAAGAAAAGCATGTCCCTGAAATTGATGCCGTTGCACAGATAGGAAAAGAGCCACAGATCCCTGTAGCGCTCCTGCCGCTCGGTCCCCTTGAAGTCCATTATCTTCTTGATGTCCGCCTTGGAAAGGGCCAGTTTCCGTTCAGATCCCTTAGGGACAGAATACCGGCCTCTGCCGAACGGGGATGCGGATTCTTTCACATAGCCTTTCTTGACCGCTTCGTTCATGACACTTTTGAGGGTCCTCATATATATGCTCACCGTCGTGCAGCTCTTGCCCTCCTTCTTCCAGAAATCCTCACAGTGCCCGAGCCACTCCTCGGTGACATCCCTGAACAGGATTTTCCTCCCGGCGAACTGCTCGAGGCCGCGCAGAGTGGACCTGCACCTGTAATAAGAATTCACCCTGCCGTCTGACCTGAACCTGTCCATCATGGAGGAAAGTGCCGAATTCACTGTCACATACGACCCCCGGCCTAGCCTCAGTGACAACGTCACCATGGAGAATATCCCCTTCTCCAGCAGGGTCTCGACTTCGGTACGGATATTATGGAACGTGTTCTCAATCCGTACAACATCCTCTGACGTCTTTCTGGTGCCGGACACATTCTGCCATTCCATTTCAGACATGTCAACACCCGTAGGAAAATACTTCTGCTGCCTGCGGTAGATAACTTCCACCTTGACAGGAAAGAGCCCGTTTGTCTTGATTCTGCGCCTGTCCAGGATGGCAAACACAGAAATCCCATCTTTTGAATACTTTAACATATTTACTGAGATTTTAAAAAAACGGGATGCCGTTACATGCAAATTACATACATGGTAAACTATCCACACACTGGCAGAAATATAACGAAAAAAGCAGTGCGATAACCGCACTGCCTCAAGTTTATTTGCATACAATTTACATACAGACGTCCGGAGTGTCAGGAAGTCCCGCCGGAGCCGCCCCCATCATACATTCTTTCCCCGCTGCACTGACTTGTCGGGATCCTTGAAGAATATCGCGAAGAGTATGGCCACGACAAGCGAGTATGCGGCAAAAATATACCACGCCGCACTCCAGTTGCCCACTGTATAGAATACTCCGTCTATCTCGGAAGAATATGTGAAGTGGTTTACTACGGCCTGGGCGCATATCATTCCGATGGATGCACCTATACCGTTGGTCATCAGCATGAAAAGACCCTGGGCACTCGATCGTATATCCTCTGATGTACGCTCATTGACATAGAGGGACCCTGATATGTTGAAGAAATCGAACGCCACACCGTAAACGAGCATGGACAGGATGAACATCCATACTCCTGGACCGGGGTTGCCTACTCCGAAAAGACCGAACCGGAAGAACCAGGCGATCATGGCGATAAGCATTACCTTCTTTATGCCGAATCTGCGGAGACACACCGGAATGAGAAGGATACCGAGAGTCTCGGATACCTGGGATATGGAAATGAGGGCGTTGGCATTTTCCGCACCGAATGTCCCTGCATATTCAGGAATGGCCTTGAAACTGGTAATGAAAGGGTTGGCATATCCGTTGGTAATCTGCAGAGCTACCCCGAGAAGCATCGAGAAGATGAAGAATACCGCCATCTGCCTGTCCTTGAACAGTGTGAAAGCCTTTAGTCCGAGCGCCTCCGCAAGGCCCTTGTGCTCCCTGGAAGCCTTCACAGGACAATTCTGGAGAGTAAGGGCGTAGAGCATAAGGACAAGGCCGAGTACCCCGGAAGTGATGAACTGGAAATAAGTGGACTGGAACTGTACCCCGGAACTATCCTTCATGAAGTTGACAAACAGCATGCTGCATATAAAGCCGATGGTGCCGAAGACCCTGATAGGCGGGAAATCCCTCACGGAATCATATCCGTTGCTCTCGAGAATATTGTACGCCACTGAGTTCGACAGGGCGATGGTAGGCATATAGAACGCCACACTCAAGCCGTAGAGAGGGAACAGTACACCGAACTCCACCCCTCCTCCGGCACTCATGCAATAGTATCCGGCAGCAAGCATCGCCAGGCCCGCTATCCCGTGGCAGATGCTCAGGACCTTCTGGGCGGGGATGAACTTGTCCGCTATGATTCCGACAAGGGCCGGCATGAAGATGGAGACTATACCCTGCATCGAATAGAACCAGCCGATATGCTCGGAGAGTCCTGCCTTGCCAAGGTAATTGCCCATCGAAGTGAGGTATGCGCCCCATACTGCAAACTGGAGGAAACTCATTATCACCAGCCTGACGCGTACAGATTTTTCCTTCATTGATTATTCCTTTTAATGTTATCGGGGAGCAAATATAGTGAGAAGCCGAGAGCAGAACAAATTTTATTTTTTCCGGAGCGCCAATGCGATATAAAGACCACAAAAGGCGCATTTTTGACAAATCTTACAAAAAATACCTTCATACTTTTGCATAATTATTGAAGATTTTGTGAATTCCATTTGAAACAAGTGATGGAAGGTAATTTTGAAGTAATTTTTGTTCTGATAACACTATTGGTGATGCTTGCGGTCCTGGTCGCTGATCTTATGCGTCCGGGACTTGTCATGTTCTCTGTATGCGTGCTCTTCGTGTGCACCGGCATACTTTCCCCGGAGGAACTTGTGGCAGGATTCAGCAACAAGGGAATGATCACCGTTGCCCTGCTCTTCCTCGTGAGCGAGGGAATAAGGAGAAGCGATGCCCTGGGGCACATGATCAGCCATATCCTGCCTGTGCGCAAGGGCAGGAAGCCCACGGTAATGAAAGGCTATTCCAAGCTGATGCCGACAATAGCAGGAATATCAGCGTTCCTCAACAACACCCCTATAGTGGTGATTTTCATCCCAATAGTAAAAGAATGGGCAGCCAAGGCAGGGCTTCCCGTAAAGAAATTCCTTATACCTATATCATACGCGGCCATCCTTGGAGGCATGTGTACCCTCATCGGCACATCGACGAACCTCGTGGTCCACGGGATGATGCTTGAGGCAGGGTATGAAGGATTCTCGATATTCGAGCTCGGGAAGGTGGGCGGCTTCATAGCAATCGCAGGCATACTTTATATAATACTGTTCGGGAACAGGCTTCTCCCGTCAGACAGGACACCGGAAGAGACAGCCGCTGCAAGCGCCAGCAAGGATACCAGGCAGATAGAGGCTGTCATTGGACCGAGGTTCAAGGGCATAAACCGCCAGTACGGAAGCCTGGACTTCAGGAAGCGGTACGGGGCGCGGCTCATAGATGTACGGCGCAACGGGAAATCCCTGCTCGGGACAGCCGAAGACCCTGTTTACAAGGAAGGCGACACCCTTTTGATAGAGGCAGATGACTCTTTCTTCAACAACTGGGGAGACTCGAGCGAATTCCTCATGCTCAGCAACGGCAGGCCGCACAGGCTGCCGTGTCCGAAATGGAAGAAATGGGTATCAGTGAGCCTGCTTGCACTCATGATAGCCGGTGCGACGTTCGGCCAGATGCCCAAGATACGGGAGCTCGTCCCCGGAATCAGCCTTGACATGTTCTTCTGGGTGTGCATAGTCACTGTGATAATGGCCATACTCAATCTGTTCCCGGCCAAAAGATACACCAAATTCATCTCCTGGGACATCCTGGTCACCATAGCCAGTGCGCTGGCAATCAGCAAGGCGATGACCAACTCAGGGCTTGCCGACATGATTGCCGGGAAACTCACCTCAAACATCTCCGGAAGCGTATCCCCGATGATTGTCCTCGCTTCGCTATATATAGTCACGAACATCATTACAGAACTGATAACGAACAACGCGGCTGCGGCTTTCGCCTTTCCGATAGCCCTCTCTGCGGCATCCCAGCTCGGGGTGGACCCGATGCCTTTCTTCGTAGCGATATGCATAGCGGCATCGGCAAGCTTCTCTACCCCGATAGGATACCAGACCAACATGATAGCCCAGGGTATCGGGAACTACAGGTTCAGGGATTTCACCAGATTCGGATTTCCGCTGAACCTGATAGCCTTCACCCTTTCAATGATACTGATACCTGTTTTCTGGAAATTCTGAAAAAAATCACGATGGAAAAAGAAATCTATCCTATATTCTCGAAGATGCAGACCCGGGAGGAAAAAGAGGAACTCCTCGGGCAGAAAGGCATAACAATATGGTTTACGGGACTTTCCGGCTCCGGCAAGAGCACAGTGGCGATAGCTTTGGAACAGGCGCTTTCCAGGGAAGGTGTCCTGTGCAGGATAATAGACGGGGACAATGTCCGCTGCGGTCTGAACTCCGACCTGGGATTCTCCCCTGAGGACAGGAAAGAGAACATCAGGAGAATCGCGGAGGTATGCAGGCTGTTCACCATGACAGGAATAGTGACACTGGCCACCTTCATAAGCCCGACAGAGGAAATCAGGGAGATGGCACGCACGATCATCGGGAAGGATGATTTCATGGAAGTCTTCATATCCACCCCTGTCGGAGAATGTGAGAAACGGGATGTCAAAGGGCTCTATGCCAAGGCCCGGAAAGGGGAGATAAAGGAATTCACCGGAATCTCCGCCCCGTTTGAAAGGCCTGCGGCCCCGGATGTGGAGATAGACACATCGACGGTGAGTCTGGAAGAGAGCGTGGCGAAGATACTTGAAGCGGCAGGTCCGCGCATCAGGAAACGTTGATTTTCAAGAAATGCAATGCACATGGAATCCCATGCGGGATTCACAGGAAAAATAAAAGGAATATAATATAATGGAAGAGAATTACAAATTGAGCCATCTCAAGGCACTGGAGGCCGAGTCCATCCATATCATAAGGGAAGTCGCAGCCGAGTTCCGCAACCCGGTCATGCTGTATTCCATCGGAAAGGACTCGTCAGTGATGGCAAGACTCGCCGAAAAGGCTTTCTACCCGGGTAGGCCGCCATTCCCGCTGATGCACATTGACACCAAATGGAAGTTTAAGGAAATGATCCGGTTCCGCGACTGGTACGCCAGGGAACACGGATGGAATCTGATAGTAGAATACAACAGAAAGGCCTATGAGGCCGGAGTCGGGCCTTTCACCCACGGCAGCAAGGTACATACGGACCTGATGAAGACCCAGGCACTTCTGGATGCGCTGAAGAAATACAAGTTTGACGCGGCATTCGGAGGAGCCAGGAGAGACGAGGAGAAAAGCCGGGCAAAGGAACGCATATTCTCCTTCAGGGACGAGTTCCAGCACTGGGACCCCAAGAATCAGAGACCGGAACTTTGGGACATATACAACACCCGAATCCGCGAGGGCGAAAGCATCCGGGTATTCCCTCTGAGCAACTGGACAGAGCTCGACATCTGGCAGTACATCAGACATGAGAACATCCCGATAGTGCCGCTCTACTTCGCCAAGGAGCGTCCCTGCGTGGAAATCGACGGGAACCTTATCATGGCCGATGACGACCGCCTGCCGGAGAAATACAGGGACAGGATACAGATGCGCAGAATCCGCTTCAGGACCCTGGGATGCTGGCCTCTGACCGGAGCCATAGAAAGCGATGCCGACACGATAGAGAAGATAGTGGAGGAGATGATGGTGACCACCAAGAGTGAAAGGACAACAAGGGTGATCGACTTCGACCAGGAAAGCAGCATGGAACAGAAGAAAAGGGAAGGATATTTCTGATAAAACGCCGATAACGTTTTATCAGAAATATCCGGTCCACCCCCTCCGCTCCGCGGAGCCCCCAGGGGGCGTCACCCTCCACCGCCTCCCTCTCCGGGAGGCCCTGTCACAGGCCAAAGGCCTGTTCCGATGGAAAAGACGATGTTTTAAAAATATCCATTTACATTTGACTTGCAATGGAAACAAAGAAACTCAGCATAGAAGAATATCTGGAGCAGGATGAGAAGAAGGACCTTCTCCGCCTGCTTACCGCAGGCTCAGTGGATGACGGGAAATCCACCCTCATCGGCAGGCTGCTATATGACAGCAAGAGGATTTACGACGACCAGCTCCAGTCCCTTGAGAGAGACAGCAAGAGGA
>JADILZ010000108.1 GCA_017695065.1 Candidatus Cryptobacteroides excrementipullorum | reverse complement strand
CTGGGGTTTAGACAGACAGGATTTCTGGAAGAAATCCTTAACGTCAGTGTGACGGATTCCGGTCATAAATGATAAAATATTGATTTTTAATATAATGCTGTTAAACATAAATTCGTCGAACTGACGTTATATTAACGGCGGCAGCGGGACTGCGGGCCACTGGCGCCTTTCCTTCCTATTTGAGGGAATTTCTGAATTTCAGGAGCGACTCGGATACATTTATCATGAAGTCGCCCATCTGTTCAAGGTGCGATATTATGTCCATGTACCATACGCTTGTCTGGTAGTTGTCTCCTTGCTGCTCGATAAGCATTATCTCTTCGTCGCGGAGGTTGTTCCTCATGTTGTTGATGCTGTCCTCGGCATCGTATGCGGTGGATATGTTGTCCATCTTCATGATGTCCCCGGAAAGATTGCCGATCATCACCTCGTATGCCTTGTCCACCAGGTCCACCATCCTGTTGAGCTTGGTTATGGACTCAGGGGAGAATGTCTTTCCGTGCGCATTCTTCTGGGACAGTATCCTGCTTATGGCTTCACCGGAGTCGCCGAGACTCTCGAGCTCGCCAATGATCTTGTACATCATCCTGACTTCCGAAATTGTGTCTTCGCTGAGCTCCTGCCTTGAAAGACTGTTGAGAAAGCCTGCTATCTCGTACTCGATCCTGTCGGCTATTTCCTCGTATTTCACGAGCTTGGCCCTGTATTCTTCAAACTTGTCCGGATTCTGTTCGTTTATGGCAAGTCTGACATATCCGAACCCTTTCCTCGATATCTGGGAGAAATGGACTATCTCCTTCATCGCCTGCTCTGTGGCAAACTCAGCCGTGCGCATGCCGCCGACATTGATGAACTTGAGTTTGAAGCTGTCCTCCTCTTGGTTTTCAGGGCTCTTTACCATCCATGTCACCACCTTGACTATCAATGGAGTAAACCAAATGAGAATGCATGTGTTGATGAGGTTGAACATTGTGTGCATCATGGAGATGCCGTATAATGCGGCTGTCTCGGCATCGCCAGTGGCGGCGTCACCGGTATAGACTGCGGTAGTAGGGTCCGGATAGCCGAGCAGGGTGATGATCTTGCCGATGAATGCAAGGAACGGATGGAAGAATATAAGGGCCCATACCACTCCGAACACGTTGAAGAGGGTATGGGCCCTGGCTGCCCTTTTGGCCGCAGTGTTGGCCACTGCAGCAGCTATGTTGGCTGTTATCGTCGTGCCTATGTTCTCTCCCAGAACCATCGCAGCGCCCATCTCGAACGGGATCCATCCCATGTTGAGCATAATCAGGGTAAGTGCTACCGTGGCGCTTGAAGACTGGAGCACAAGCGTGAGCAATGTGCCGAATACAAGGAATATAAGCACAGAACCGAACCCGAAGTCAGTCCACCTCGCTATGAATGACAGCGCTTCCGGTGACGACTGCAGGTCCGGCACTGACTCCTTCATGAATGAAAGACCCAGGAACAGCAGTGAAAAGCCTATTATGAATTCCCCGATATTCTTCCTCTTGCTGTTTTTTGAAATCGAGCAGATGAATCCGACCGCCACCAGAGGGATGGACAGGACTGAAATATCTGCCGTGAACCCCAGAAGCGAGATTATCCATGCTGTTACCGTGGTGCCTATGTTGGCCCCCATGATCACACCCACAGCCTGTGTAAGTGTGAGAAGCCCGGCATTCACGAAACTCACCACCATGACCGTGGTGGCGCTTGACGACTGGATGATGGCAGTGATGCTCAGTCCGGTCAGGACTCTCTTGAACGGATTGGAAGTCATTGCCGCAAGGAAAGACCGCAGCCTTTCTCCTGCCACTTTCTGGAGGCCGGAGCTCATCATGTTCATCCCGTAGAGGAACATTCCGAGAGCTCCGAGAAGAGTTAGAATCTGAAGAACCATATATTAATCAAGTTATTTGATCAGCTTCTGCGCCTTCGATATATCATACGAATATACCGGAGAGCAAGGCTCGTACTTGTACGGGATGTATTCAAACAACTGTATGAACACATGTCCTGTACTTGTATTATAATAGGTGTCCACCTTGAGCCCGTTCCCTTTGTTCTCTTCATTGAGGTCAATGTTCTGAGGGTCTGTTGAAAGGGCTTTCAGGATGGATTCCGACTTGCTTGCAGGGAAGTATTTCTCGGTCTTTTTCAGCTTTTCTCCTGTCTCTGTGTCCTTGAACGCTGTCTTCATTACGAAGAAAAGGATGAGGCCGGCAATTGCGGAAGTATATCCCACGATATTCACCGGAACCGAACCCGGGACTACGATACATGCGATACCTGCCGCGAAAAGAATAAGTGAAATAGCAATATCTTTTGCTGAACGTACTCTGTCAAATCTGTTTTCCATAATATATAGTCTTGTATTATCTGATTGATTGTTAATGATTTGGTTAAATGTTTCAAAGAAAAGAGCGGGGGAGTGCCTTTTAATCAGATAATGAGTTTCTTCAGGGAAAGAAGCCTTGTCTTGCCGTCCCATATCCCTGAAGGAAAAAGACTTATATAAGAGAAGTAATAAGAGAATGTGTAACGTGTTATGACTTTTCCGTCTTTCAGTGTGGCTTCGCTGAATCCGTCGTGCCCCGTACGTTTGGCCTGCGAATGTTGCCTCGGCTGTCCTGATACGGACGTGTTCCTCGGTACGGCAAGCTGCGGTGTGTCCGCATAGATGTTTCCAGTGTCACGCCTGCTGTCATGGCTGCTGTCCTGTACGGGAGATATGTATCCGTGAAAGAAACCGCCGGCAATCCCGGTCTGTACGTTATCCGGAACTATATCCCGCACATCCGACCGGAGCAGTCCGGCGGATACAAGTGCGATGGTCAGGGCCAGGAGAATCGCCTGTATTTTTCGCTGTTTTTTCACGGTGGGCAAATTTAGCCTTAAATTACAAAAATTCAAAAATATTACGGAAATATTACAGGCTCGGAGCTCCGGATGCACTTATCCTGGGGATTCTTTGTATCTCAATATACGTTACTTAACATAATATAAATTGTATAACAAAAATGAAAAATGGTGCAACAGAAGTGGAAAAAGTTGATACCAATGTTTTCCTTGAAAATTTTGCTTGTAGGCTTTATATGAATATATTTGCACGCAAATTTTAATTGTTTAAATTTAATATTTATGTCATTAACTAAATTAAGTGTTGTGCTGCAGTCTGTTACGGCTACAGTAATCTTGTTGTGGACGTGCTCGTGCGTAAAGGAAGGATACGACTTCCGCAACGGTGTTGACGGCACGGTTGACATCCAGGGCTCGATAAGCCTTCCGATCGGAAATACGGAACTGATGCCGATCGGAGATTTCCTCGACCTGGATACCGAATCTTCCATGCTGGGAACGGATGCTGATGGCAACTACATCCTTTCTGTAGAAGGAGAAGCTGCAAACTACTCTGTTTCAATTCCTCAGATTAATATCACCCCGGATGACCTCATCACGGACGGAGGATTCCGTGCAAACATTGACATTGCCTCAAGAATCGAGGAAGAGTATCCGTTTCTGAATCCTTCAGATCCTGTGCCGGCAGGTATTTCCCTTGACTTCGACATGGAAGAATCGACCACCTATATCACAATAGACGAGACTCTTGACCAGGAAGTTACAGATGTTGTCAAAAGCATATCGAAAGTCACCCTCAATGCTCCTGCCGAGCTGGAGATAACCCTGCTGGAGGGCAGTTCGCCTCTGGAGAGCGGCCGCGCCGTATTGGGAGGAGACAACGGATTCACAATCGAATTCCCTGAAGCCATCACAATCGAGAATATTTTCGATGATTTCGAAGTAGTTGACGGTCATATACTTACATTCAATGATACGGAAATCTCAGCCGGAGAAACTTCAACGTTCCGTTTTGCAATCTCGTCAATAGATTTTTCAAAATTGCCTGACGGACAAGGGTTGGTAAACGGGAAAATATCTGTCAATCAGCCTATTGTCCTTTCCTCTATGAGTGTTGCCGTAGTTCCTTCCGAATTCGGCAGCACAGTCGGAGAACTTCCTTCCGAGATTGGTATCGACCTGACTCTGAACGTGAACGAAATGTCTGTCAGCAGCATATCTGCAGTGCTCGATCCGCAGATAGATGTGGAGGACGAGCAGTTCGAGATAGGCGAACTTCCTGATTTCCTGTCAGGGGACAATGTCGTCCTGGACCTTTACAATCCGGTCATCAGATTTGACATCAATGCCATGTCACAGGACACACCTGACGAGAGCTTCCCTGAATTTGCCATGCATGCCAGCCTCGATGCATTCAAGGGCGGGTCCTCTACCATGGACTCCCCTGTCGTGGTTGACCTGTCCGGTGAAAATCTCATAAAAAAAGGCGAGAACCATTACTATATATCAAGAAGAGGCATCGACCTTTCCGGAGAAGAACCGCTCCCATATCTGCAGTACTGGTACAATGTTGTGGTGGAAGATCTTGGAAACCTCGTGAGGATCATTCCGGACTATATCCAGATAAGCGATATAGACATCTATGTGCCTCATGCGGGAAATTCCCAGGACGGTTATCAGGACAGCGACTATCTTGATGTTGTCTTCCCGCAGAACGGTTCAGACCTGTCCTATGACATTGACTTCAGCTACGGACTTGAGGTGCCTCTTGCATTCGGGCCGGACCTCAATATCGGATACTCCACGGATTTCAATGACTGGAACGACACGTTCAACAGTGAAAGCTCGTCTTCGGACTACACGCTCGATTTCAGGGAGATCACCATCAGGTTTGACTTTGTGAACACCATCCCGCTCACTCTCGGAGTGACTGCAGATGCCATTGATGTCGATGGTGCGACAATGAGCGATATAAGCGTGGAATTGAGCGGTAGCATAGCCGCCGGCAATATCGGCGCCGAGACATCCACTCCTCTCACCGTGAGGCTTACGGCATCACAGGATGCATTGGAACGTTTTGACGGACTGAGGCTCAATATTAGTGCTACTGCAGCCGAAAATGCTGACCTGCAGGGTATTACCCTGAACAAGGCCCAGGGAATAAGGCTCGAGAATATCAGTGCCAGTCTTGACGGAGGAGTACAGTTTGACCCATTTCAGAAGGAGGAATAAGCAATGAAAAAGAAAATCATCATATTAGCCATACTCGCCTCTTTCGCAGGCACGGCAGCCAATGCACAGCAGAGGCTTGAGTCCGGATATTTTGTCGATACGTACAATTACAGGCATCAGCTCAATCCGGCGTTTGCGAGCAGCCGCAGCTATTTTTCAATACTCGGGCTCGGGAACACGAGCCTGACACTCCAGGGAAATGTGGGGGTAAGCAATTTCCTCTATCCGTACCGTGACGGGATGGCCACCACTTTTATGAACAGCAGCGTCTCTGCAGAGCAGTTCCTCAGCGGACTGAAGAAGAATAACAAGCTGGGAGCGGATTTTTCTCTTCCTGTAGTGTCTGTCGGGCAGTTCGGGCGCAAAGGTGGATTCACCACCGTGGAGTTCAACATCAGGACCAACGCATCCGTGAACCTTCCTTATGAACTTTTTGATTTCATGAAGAACATTGGTGCGAGACAGACATACGACATAAGCAATATCGCTGTCAGGACCCAGGCTTATGCTGAACTTGCCCTTGGGCATGCACACAAGATAACCGACAGGCTCAACGTGGGCGCCAAGGTGAAATTCCTTGTCGGACTTGCAAATGCCGATGCCAGAATCGACAACATGCATGTGAGCATGAACGAGAACAGCTGGGATGTCACTGCTTCCGGGTCCATTAATGCTTCGTTCCCGGGCCTGAAGATGGCCACCAAGGGCGAGACAGGGACAGCTACGGACCCTTCTGAGAACAACGAGGTGGATTTCGATGCCCTTGGTGACGGGTTTGATGAAATCAATTCAGCGAAGGACATCTTCTCAAGCATGGGATACGGTGTGGCTTTCGACCTCGGTGCATCATATGAGTTTGACAGCGGGCTTCTGGAAGGGCTCAGCCTTTCTGCATCAGTGCTCGACCTCGGATTCATATCATGGGGCAAGGCCGTGAGCGCTACGACCGGTTCCAATTCATGGACATTCGACGGTTTCGATGAAATATCGTTCGAGTCAGGCGAGAACTCCCTTAGCGAGCAGATCAATTCGCTCGGCGACAGTTTCTCTGACCTCCTGAAGTTCGAGAGACAGGGTGAGTCAAAGGGCAAATCCGGAATGCTTGCATGCACAGTCAATGTCGGGGCCGAGTATGAAATGCCGTTCTACAGGAACCTTTCCGTGGGAGTCCTCTCATCCACCCGCATTGCAGGTCCGTACTCTCATTCAGAGGGGCGTCTCTCAGTGAATGTGGAGCCTACCGACTGGTTCGGTTTCTCCACGAGCTACGGGATTTCCACATTCGGATCCACATGGGGCGCTGTGGCAAGCTTCAGCTTCCCTGGCATCGGGCTGTTTATCGGGACAGACACCATACCTCTCCGTCTTGCGAGGATCAATTCGGTCAGTGTACCTTACGGAAAGTTGAACCTGAATCTCAACTTCGGGCTGTCATTCAACATCAGCAAGGTAAGGGAGCTCGGAGAAAGGAAATAGAAGGCTACGTCTGAAAAACCTTGGCCCCCGCCCTGTTTGGCTTCTATGAAGTCCATTACAAGGACGGGGGCCTTCTTTTTGTCTTGAGGGCAGGTATGCAGGTCATCTCCTGCGGCAACCTGCCCGCTTTTCATCTGTATGTCATCTGCTCATGAGCTCAGCTACGGCAGCCATGTCGCATTTCTGGGGCGAATATGCCTGAGGGAATGAGATTCCGTCCGAAATCAATGTGAACCCCTGTTTTGCCGCCATTTCGTTAAGCAGCTTCACGCTTCCTCCTGACCATGTGAAGGAGCCGAAGGCAAAGAACTTCCTGTTTTTCACAAGGCGTGCGCAGACTCCGTACATGAAGTTGTATGCGGGAGGGAAGATGTCGTTGTTGTATGTCGGGGCTCCTACTGCAAGAGTGTCGTACTTGAACAGGTCCCTGTATGCGTAAGAGACGTTTTCAGTGCATAGGTTGTGAATTGCGTACTTCACTCCCTTTCCGGCAAGCTCCGCAGCAAGTGACTTGGCGGCCTTTGCAGTATTCCCGTACATGCTGCTGTATGCTATGCACACCCCCTTTTCAGGTGCCTCGTACCGGCTGAGCATATCGTAGTACCCTACCACATCTGCTGCATGTTTTTCCCACACAGGGCCGTGTGTGCTGCAGATTCGTTCAATCTGCAGACCTGAGAGTTTCCGCAGGGCCGCCTGTACCGTCTGCCCGTATTTGCCGACTATGTTTGAGTAGTATCTTGTCATCTCGTCACGGAATTCGGCGAAGCTGTTTTCAGACTTGTCAAGCCAGCCGCAGAGATGTGCGCCGGAGTCGAGGATTCCTCCGTCCACCGCGCCGAATGTACCGAAGGCGTCGCCTGAGAACAGGGTCTTCTCGTCGGCAAGGTATGTGACCATGGTTTCAGGCCAGTGTACCATCGGGGCCATGTAGAATGTCAGAGATGATTTGCCCAGACTTATGCTCTCCCCGTCCTTGACCGCATGGATGTTGTCGGCAAGGCCGTAGTATCCCTTGATCATCGGGACGGCCTTTGCGCTTGTAAGTATCCGTATGTCAGGATAATGCTCCCGGACTGCAGCAATCAGTGAAGAATGGTCCGGCTCCATGTGGTTGACTACAAGGTAGTCTATCTTCCTCTCCCCTATCTGGCTGCGGATGTTGCCGATATATTCTTTCTCAAATCCGGCTTCCACAGTGTCAATGAGGGCGACCTTCTCGTCCACTACAAGGTATGAGTTGTAGCTCACACCGAACGGGAGAGGCCACATCCCTTCGAAAATCACCTTGGTATGATCGTTGACCCCAACATAGCGTACCTTTTCAGAAATCATGTTTTCCATATCCTATACTATATAATTTTTAACGTCAGCCGGTTATACATCTTATGCCGGCGAAACAACCTGCAAATATATATGAATTTACGTTTCCGTCAAATTCCTGTTTCAACCTCAGTCCGGTGAATTGCCAAAAGTCATCACCGGGCAACCGGCTCAGAAGGACAGTCCGATACCCACCATGATGCCGAGATATAACGCCTCATTGCATCTGAGGTTATCCTCAGGTATGTATATGGTCGTCCCGTTTCCTGTCAGGTCCGCCACCCCGATCCTGGTCTTCACTCCCCTGACGGCTGCCGTGAAGTCAAGTGAGGTGTGCCTGCTCAGAGGGATCCTGTATCCGCATCCTGCCTTGCATATTCCGGATATGGTCTTTCCCTGGCCAGCTCCGGAGAAGCCTGCACCGGCATCGGCGTAGGCGAACCATCGGCCGCCGTCAGGGGCGCTGCCGAAATGGCATGTGGCCCGCAGGGAAAGAGGATACAGGCGTTCGAGCCTGTATATGCCGCTGTATCCGCCGTAGAGAGAGAGGTTGAGCCTCGGAAGGACGTTGCATCCTGCGTGGAGCAGGATTTCGCCGTTGGCATGGTAATGAGCCCTCCAGTTCTTCCTGTCCACCCTGTAGCCATATACGGAGACATAGTTGAAATGCCTGTATGCCACGGGGGTGCTTATGTAACTCCACTCGATACCGAACGTGAAGACGTCGAGGAACCCTTTCCTGCTTCCCGGTTCCATCCCGGCCGCGCTTCCGGACGGCAGGAAGGCTGCGGCGGATATCAAAAGTATTGCCCAGAATCTTCTCATACGCACGGCGTTCAAAAACAGTATCTTATCCCGACTCTCGGAAAATATGCCCTGGTTACTCCTTTCATGTAAGCGTCAAGGCTTCCCCCTCCATCGGTGATATCCATCTGCATCCCAAGTATAGGCGTGAAATCCACCGACAGTATCACGGGGACCTTGAAGCTGTATTCAAGCCCTATCTTTCCGCACAGCCCTGCTACGAGGTCGCGTCCGGTATCATCCTGGATGGCCAGCCCTGCAGCTGCGCCTACGCCGGCATAGGCCCCGACGCTTCCGGAGCTGCAATCCTTTTTCCAGAACATGAAGTTGTACGTGAATATGAGTTTTGCGCCAGGCACGGATGCTTCACCCTGGACCACACTTCCGATGTCTGCCACCGCGTTGAACTCAAAAAAGGTGGTACTTGTCTTCAGATGCTGGTAGGAGACTTCCAGTCCGGCGAACGAAAACACTCCCCCTACCGATTTCGGCTGGGCGATCCCGGGTATCTGGTACAGTCCCGCGATAAAGGCCAGTGCTATGGCTATACGGAGAAACTTCATTACTTCACTTCGAGCTGCATGTGTTTCATGGCATGTCCGAAGAAGTCCTTGTATCCCTTGTTGACAAACCCGAGTCTCAGGTAGAGAGCTTCCGCCTTCGGCTTGTCCACATCCACGATAAGCCCGACTGTGGTGAAACCCTGTGACTTCGCCCTGGCAATGGCAGCCTCGAAAAGCCTGCTCCCTATCCCGTGCGACCTCATGGAAGGGTCCACTCCGGCGGAATCGAGATAGAACTCGCCTGCTTCGGTTTCCTTCACCTTGCTGAAATCGTTTCCAGAATCCTGGAAGCTGTTCCTGAAGTCGTCCGTTATCGGCCGCTTGAGTTCTTCGTAAAGCGCTCCGTCATATCCGTTCAGGGCACCGACAACCTTTTCCGCGCCGTCGTGCATGACAGTGGCAACGACCGTGTTCACATAACTGTAAAGCGTGTCCCCGGCTTCTACATATCTGCGTATCCTGCTGCAGAGACCTTCTTCCGTGAGGGAAGGGTCCATCGCCAGGAATTCCTCCACCGGCCATGCCATCATGAAAAGCCGGGCAATGTCTGATGCGTCTTCTTTCCGTGCATCGCGGATTGTTATCGGTTCCATGTGAAAAAAATAATTTTACATTATACGTACTTGAATTCCATGTAAGTCGCCCCGAGTTCATCATTGAAGCTGCCTCCGATAAACCCTACCAGGTCCCCTTCCTCGAGCTTCCCGTCCTCCTTGAGCATGGATATGGCGCTTGCCACGAACTGCTCCTTGCTCTTCTGCAGGGAGAACTTGTAGGTGTATATGTCGTATGAAAGGGCCAGCTCCCTCATCGTGAAATCGTTGTAGCACATTGCATAGATCGGCACTTTCGGCCTGAACTCCGCCAGATACCGTCCTGTGCGGCCTGTCCAAGTGTCGAAGATTATGGCTTTTACAGGGAGCTCCCTTGTGGCCTCCACAAGGTTTTTCGCAAGCACGGCAGCTATAGGCTTCAGCACCTTGTCGAGGCTCAGTTCCAGGGAAATGTCGAGAGACTTCTCCGTTTCCTTGGCAATCTTGGTCATCGTCCTGACGGCCTCCACAGGGTATTTTCCGCTGGCAGTCTCCCCGCTGAGCATTATGGCGTCGGTGCTTTCAAAGATGGCATTTGCCACATCGGTGACCTCGGCCCTTGTAGGGCGCGGGTTTTCTATCATGCTGTGGAGCATCTGTGTGGCGATGATCACAGGTTTCTTCCTTGAGCGGCACATCTGTATCATCTGCTTCTGGATGGTAGGTATCCTTTCGGCCGGAATCTCAACCCCGAGGTCTCCCCTGGCCACCATCACCCCGTAGCAGTATGACAGGATGTCGTACAGGTTGTCTATCCCCTGCTGGTTCTCTATCTTGGATATTATCTTGATGTGGCTGCCGCGCTGCTCGAGAATCTCCTGGATTTCAAGAAGGTCGTCCTTGCTCCTCACGAAAGAGTGCGCGATGAAGTCTATGTCGGCGTCTATGGCCCAGTTGACGAATTTCCTGTCCTTTTCCGAGAGGGCCGGGAGAGAGATGTGGACGTTAGGAACATTCACGCTTTTCTTCCCCTTTATCACCCCGCTGTTCTGCACCTCGCACAGCAGCTTGTCATTCTCCTTGCCTGTAACGAAAAGGTCCACTGCACCGTCATCGATGAGTACATGAGCCCCGACCGGGACGTCGCTTACAAAGTCGGCGCACGTGGTGTAAAGGACCTTGGAGTTGCATTTCATCCCGGGCCCGTTGTGTATTTCTATCCAGTCGTCTGCCTTAACCGCGAATCCTACGGACGACTCCATTTCAGTCAGCCGGACTTCAGGTCCCTTGGTGTCCACGAGTATCGCTATCTTGTCGGAGACTTTCCTCACGTTGTCCACTATCTTCTGTGCCCCTTCCAGGCTTGCATGCGCCGAATTGATCCTGACCACATTCATCCCGCTCTCGTACAGCTTCCTCAGGAAATAGGGATCGCAATTCAAGTCTGAAATCGTGCAGATTATTTTCGTCTTCTTGGCAACCATATACATTTTCCTTATATAAATTGAGTCGCGAATTTAGTAAAATTTGAGTGATTATTTTCATAAATTTGCGCTGCGCGTCCTTTCTGGAAGCAAAAACAAGCATAACAAAATTGTTTTTAATAGAAACATTATTGTTTTAACCGTTTAAATACAATATTATACTACATAACTTTCTTTGTTGATATGGATTTCAATGACAATATAGGAAGAAGCCGTATGCTGCCTCCGCTTCCCGAGAGGATGAGGCCTCATGACCTCGACGGGTATGTCGGGCAGAAGCATCTTGTGGGCGAAGGAGGGGTGATCAGGAACATGATCCAGACAGGCAACCTCACGTCATTCATCTTGTGGGGGCCTCCTGGGGTCGGAAAGACCACCCTTGCCAGGATTGTAGCGAAAAGCATGGACAGGGAGTTCTTCACCCTGTCAGCAGTGAGCGCCGGTGTCAAGGAAGTCAGGGAAGTAATAGAGAAGGCAAGGACTGGTTCGGTTTTCTCCGCCCAGGGTGCTCCGGTACTTTTCATAGACGAGATACACAGGTTCAGCAAGTCCCAGCAGGACGCTCTTCTGGGAGCCGTCGAGGACGGCACGGTGATTCTGATAGGAGCAACGACGGAGAACCCTTCTTTCGAGGTGAACACCCCGCTTTTGTCAAGATGCCAGGTGTTCGTGCTGAAAAGCCTCGGGGTCGAGGACCTTGAGGACCTGCTCGAAAGGGCGGTAAAGACTGACGTCCTCCTGAAGGGAATGGATATAGAGATCAGGGAGACGGGGGCCATCTTCAGATATTCGGGAGGAGATGCCAGGAAGCTGCTGAACATACTTGAAATAGTGGCCGGGTCATTCCCTGCCGGGAAGCCCGTAGTCATAGACAATGCCTCCGTGACAGCATGTATCCAGGAGAACATGGCCGTATACGACAAGAGCGGGGAGATGCATTACGACATCATATCCGCCTTCATCAAAAGCGTCCGGGGGTCGGACCCCAACGCTGCGGTATATTATCTTGGACGTATGCTTGTTGGGGGTGAGGACCCGCTTTTCATAGCCAGGAGGCTGTGTATCCTTGCCGCGGAGGATATCGGGCTCGCCAACCCGAACGCGCTTCTCCTTGCCAACTCCTGCTTCCAGATTGTCCACAATATCGGTATGCCCGAGGCGAGGATCCCGCTCTCCGAGACCACCATATACCTGGCGTGCTCGCAGAAGAGCAACTCGGCATATATGGCCATCAACAAGGCCATGGACCTGGCTTCACGTACCCAGACTTCACAGGTCCCCCTGTATCTGCGCAATGCCCCTACAAAGCTGATGGAAGAGCTCGGCTATGCCGACGGCTACAGGTATGCCCATGACTATCCGGGCCATTTCGCTTACCTCGAATTCATGCCTTCTGACCTTGCCGGCACCAGGCTTTACGAGCCTGCCGGCAACAGGAAGGAGGATGAAATGCGTGGAAGGCTTGCCTCCCTGTGGAAGAAATACGGATATTGACATTCCTGCACTGTGTCCACTGGGGTCAGAACGGGTATCCGACTCCGAAGTGTATGGCGAAGCCGTCCCTTTTCAGCCATTCTCCCGGCCCTACCCAGCTCTGAGCGCGTGCCGGGTCGTGGATTTTCATTCCGAGATCCACCCTGAGCAGCAGGAAGTTCAGGTCAAGGCGCACTCCGGCACCCCAGTTCATGGCTATGCTCTTGCCGAAGTTCTGCCATGATATCCTGGAAAGTGCGTTGTTCCGGTTGCCGGTATCGCGGATGGTCCACACGTTTCCTGCATCGACGAAGACCGCCCCGCCGAGTTTCCACACTATGTTGAAACGGTATTCCACATTCGCCTCGAGCTTCATGTCCCCTGTCTGGTTGGGGATGACGAATGTGCTGTCCATCGGGGATGTGCCAGGTCCCACTGTCCTTGCCTGCCATCCCCTGAGGCTGTTGGCGCCTCCGGCATAGAAGTGCTTCTCGAACGGGAGGGCAGTTGAGTTGCCGTATGCATAGCCGGCCCCGGCAAGGAAGCGCGTGGCAAGGGCCTGGCCGTTGTTCTTGCCGAACCTCCATGTCTTCCCTACCTGGAATTCCGCACGGACATACTGCGAATACGGGGTGTTCCATATCATCCCTGAGCCGTTGGCGTCCTTCCTCATCAGCGGGTTGAACGCGCTCAGGAGATTGCCGGCTATGTCGAACTGCAGCCTGGTATAGAAGAATGATGTCTTCGGTACCACTTCAGCGTTGGTGGTATAATAGAGGTTCCCCCCGAGCCCGAGGTCGAAATGGTCCTGGTAGGCGTTTCTCATGAACGGATTGTCCTCCAGACTTTTGAAAAAAGCGGGGTCGAGGTTGAAGAGCCGTACTATGTTGAGCTGTACCGGATAGAACTGGTAGTAGATTCTCGAGCCGATTATCCCGGTGTATGCGAGTGATGTGGAAATGATGTTCCTGGTGTATTCCGGCCTGTTCTGGTAGTTGTAGGACAGGCTCACCTCAGTTCTGGGCATCGCACCTTTGAAAAGCCTGTATGGAAGAAACAGGAATTTCGGAAAACTTATCCCGGCCGAGACACCGAACTCATTGGACCTGACATCGTCGTTGAACTTGAACTGGAAATTCCCCATGAAACTGAGGTTCAGCCATTCCCCTCCCCTGAAGATATTCTTGTGGTAGTAGGAGAGCTGCGGTGATACACCGAAGAGCCCTGTGGAGTTGGAGGATGCTTCGAGGTTCACCTTGAAACCCTGCAGCTTGGACTGGGTGAGGTTAATGCTGCAGTCCACCGTGGTGGTGTCTGACTGGTTCATCTCTATGTTCACGCCGCTGAAGACGTTCAGGGCGGAAAGTCGCGAGTAGGTGTTGCTGATGTCCTTCTCCCTGTACAGTTCACCCGGAATGATGGTATTGAGGTTGGTCAATATCTTTTCTCTGATTTTCAGGCTCTTGGGATGAATGATGCTTACATCACCGATGTAGAATTTCTGCAGCGGCCTTGCATCTTTCTCTGTCTCGTTCCTCGTATAGTTGCGGATGCTCATCTTCAGTATCGCGGAGTCCGGACAGGAAAGGGTGTCTGCCTCGAAGAAATAATAGTTCTTTGAAAAACCGTAGAAGCCGCGGTCGCGGAGATATTTGCTGGACCTGTCGCTTTCACTTTCCAGTGATGCCTCCGAAAGCCACGAGCCTTTCTTTATGGTGACCGACGCCGTGTCTTTCAGGAATTCCTCCCTGAGCTCACCCTCCGGGAGCTCGAACTCAAGCTCCTTTATCGGGAACCGCTTGCCGAGGGTGATGGCATAGTTCACTTTCACCCGGCGTTTCTTCACGGACACTTCGCTTTCGACCTTGGAGTTGTAATATCCGAGGTATTCAAGATGGCCGGTTATGTTGTCAATGGAGCTCTCCACCAGGTCCGGGTCATATACCACAGGCGCCACACCCACCTTGCGGACGAACTTGTCCCATCCTTTCCCTTTTCCGTTTGTCATGTTGTAAAGGTTCAGGAAAGGGTTCCATCCGAAGAATGAGGCGTTCGGCTTCTGCTTTATGTAAGGCTCCACGCTGCGGGAGTTGAACTTTCTGTCATTGGTCACCTCCAGGGTGTTTTTCTGGAGCCTGTATTCACCGTCCTGCAGAACGCGCGTCGTGCTGCACGAGTACAAGGCTACGGCAGCGGTCACGGCATATATTAGACATCGGATTCTTCCCATCCCGGCAATGACATATCCTGCAAAAATACCGCATTTATGTCATATTCTCAATATTTTCGGAATAAATATTAGGATTGACGGATTTAAGTGATATATTTGCACCGCTTTTCCGGAAATCCGGGAGAGACGGATACGGAAAATTTGTTTAATGTAACATAATTACATAAGCGCAGATGAAGAACAAGTACATCGATCTGATTGACCAGACATTCGAGTTTCCGCAGGACGAATTCAGGGTGGAGGACGGAGAACTCCACTTCCATGACATCAACATGATGGATATCATCAACCAGTACGGGACCCCGTTGAAAATAACTTACCTGCCGAAAATCTCGTCGCAGATACAGAGGGCGAAGAGGATGTTCAACGTGGCGATGGCGAAGGCCGACTACAAGGGAAAGTACCATTATTGCTACTGTACCAAGAGCTCCCATTTTGAATTCGTGCTGAGAGAAGCCCTGAAGAACGATATACATATAGAGACATCTTCGGCGTTCGACCTGAACCTGATCGAGGCACTTGAGGCGGAAGGGGCTGTGAACAAGGACCTTTACATAGTATGCAACGGGTTCAAGAAGCCTGCATATATAGAAAACATAGCCAATTTTGCCAATTCCGGGTGGCACAACATCATCCCGGTGCTTGACAACATGAACGAGTTCCTTGACCTGGACGCACTGGTAAAAGTTCCGACAAACCTCGGAATACGCATCGCATCCGAGGAAGAGCCCAACTTCGAGTTCTATACATCCAGGCTCGGGATCCGCTACAGTGACATCCTGCCTTTCTACGAGAACCTCATAAGCAAAAGCAGCAAGTTCCGTCTGAAAATGTTGCATTTCTTCATCAACACCGGGATACGTGATACCGCATACTACTGGAACGAGCTGTCCAAGTGCGTCAGCGTGTACTGTGACCTGAAGATGATATGCCCTGAGCTCGATTCCCTCAATATAGGGGGCGGATTCCCTATCAAGAACTCACTTGCCATGGATTTCGACTACGAGTACATGGCCGAAGAGATAATCTCACAGATCAAGACGATGTGCAACGCCAGGGGTGTGGCCGAGCCGAACATCTTCACCGAGTTCGGCAGCTTTACCGTCGGTGAGTCCGGGGCGACGATATTCCAGATACTGGACATCAAGCAGCAGAACGACCGCGAGCGCTGGTACATGATAGACAACTCGTTCATGACCACCCTGCCGGACACCTGGGGTATCAAGCAGCGCTTCATCCTCCTGCCTATCAACAAGTGGAACGAGAAATACCAAAGGGTTTTCCTCGGAGGTCTGACGTGTGACAGCCAGGACTACTACAATGCTGATTCTCATGCCAATGCAATCTTCCTCCCTATTATGGAGGACCGTGAGGACCCGCTTTATATAGGTTTCTTCCATACGGGCGCCTATCAGGAATCCATCTCCGGATACGGCGGCATCCAGCACTGCCTTCAGCCAGCCCCCAAACACATCATCATCGACAAGGATGAGAACGGTGACTACACCACCAAGCTCTTCAGCAAGGAGCAGACTTACAAGTCGATGCTGAAAATCCTCGGATACTGAGAAAGCGAGCCTATGCCGGGAATATCCAACAGCGAGATAAAACGTATCAGGTCCCTGTCTGTAAAAAAGTTCAGGGACCTGACCGGCCTTTTCACAGTCGAAGGCGAGAAGATGGTCTCGGAGGCCATGAAGTCGTCTTTCCATGTGGAGAAGGTGTACCGTGCCGGGGATATTGGGCAGGAAGCCATGTCAAGGATTTCATCGCTCTCCTCCCCTTCCCCCGTCCTGGCAGTAGTGCGCAAGCCTGATGACATTGCCGCATCTCCGGGAGAGGGCATGATGAAGGCTCTGGCCCGGGCCAGCAGGACCGGTGGGGACTTATGCGGCGGACTTTTCCTGGCCCTCGACACGATACGCGACCCGGGTAACCTCGGGACGATACTTCGCATTGCCGACTGGTTCGGCATCGATGCGGTATTCGCCTCGCATGATACTGTGGATGTGTTCAACCCCAAGGTAGTCCAGTCCACTATGGGGGCGATATTCAGGGTTCGTTTCCATTACACTGACATTCCGTCTCTTGCATCCTCGGTGCTTTCTGCCGGCGGTAAAGTGTACGGGACTTTCCTGGATGGTGACGACATTTATTCCCGCGAACTTGACACTGGAGACGTGTATCCGTCCGTGATTGTTATAGGGAACGAGTCGGAAGGTATCTCACCTGCTGTGGCAGGACTCGTCTCGGACCGTCTCTTCATCCCTCCTTATCCGGCCGGCGACCCGGGCTCTGAGTCTCTCAATGCAGCTGTAGCCACTGCCGTCACTGTAGCGGAGTTCCGGAGGCGGAACATAATGAAGGGCAGGTTCTGATAGTGGAGCCCGATGTCCCGGGCCAGTTCATACGTGCAGCCTGCAGGGAAACTCCGCAGCCCATACACGAAAGGGTCAATGTTCCCGCGTTCCACATCACACCCGGCAAAATTTGTTCTGCTCTCAGCTTATTTGTACATTTGCACCAAATTAAATGACTGGCCATGAACACTGTAGAACCCGTCAATCTGAAACAGCTCAAGAATACCGACTACAGCTCACTGATAATGCACAGAATCAGAAGGATACTGATGATATGCAGCAACTATGACGCATTCATACTTGAGGAAGACGGACAGATAGAGACAAGGATATACGAGGAGTACATAGACCTGAATCTGAGCAATCCACCGAAGTTCGTGTGGGTACAGTCCTCGGAACAGGCGTACGACACTATATTGAAAGATAAGGATATAGATATGATTATCTGCATGTATAATGCAGGTGATACCGGTGTCTTCTCCCTGGCATCGAGACTGAAGCGGGAAGGAAACGTGACACCGTTCGTGCTTCTGACACATTTTTCCAAGGAGATATACAGGAGGATGATCCACCAGGACATGTCTGTGATAGATTTTGTCTTCAGCTGGCATGGGAACGCGGATCTGATAGTGGCCATAGTCAAGCTCTTCGAGGATATACTCAATGCCGAGAATGACATCCTGAAAGTCGGCGTGCAGGCTATCCTTCTGGTGGAGGACTCTGTAAGGTATTATTCTACATATCTCCCGGAGCTGTACCGTCTCATACTCAAGCAGAGCTCCGAGTTCCTGAAGGAGACGCTGAACGAGCAGCAGAAAAAATTCAGGAAGAGGAGCAGACCTAAGATACTTCTTGCCACCAACTATGACGATGCCGTCCGGTATTACGAGAAATACAAGCAGAACCTTCTCGGGGTCATATCCGATATCGGGTTCGTCATGCACAAGAACGACCCTCCGCAGGACGAGAAGCTCGACGCCGGACTGGATCTCGCCAGGATGATCAAGGCTGATGACCCCATGATGCCAGTCCTGCTCCAGTCCTCCCAGGAAAGCTATGCGGACGAAGCTGCGCGGCTCGGGGCGGGATTCCTCAGGAAATACTCCAAGACGCTTATCATACAGCTTTCCGAGTACATAAAGGATGAATTCTGCTTCGGCGATTTCGTGTTCAGGGACCAGGACCGGGAGGAATACGGGAGGGCGGCGAACCTGAAGGACCTTGAACGCTGCATCAACACCATCCCCGATGATGTGCTCCTTTACAACACTTCCCGTAACATGCTCTCCAAATGGTTCTTTGCCAGAGGTCTTTTCACCCTCGCCAACAGGTTCCGCAAAGTCCAGGACAGCCACTTCTCCAACACTGAGGAGCTCCGCAAGTACGTATCCCAGGAAATCCATGACTACCATGCCCTGACGGGCCGGGGCATAATCGCCCATTTCGACAAGGACACCTACGAGAAATATATCTGGTTCGCCAGGGCCGGGGAAGGTTCTCTCGGAGGAAAGGCAAGAGGGCTTGCATTCCTTAACAGTCTCATCCTGAAATACAAGCTGAATGAGAGGTATCCTTCGATCAAGGTCTCGATACCGAGGACAATGGTGATTGCCACTGATTATTTCGATGAATTCATCATCGACAACGGCCTGCAGTATGTGATTGACTCGGAAATTCCGGACGATGACATCCTCTCGGAGTTCGTGGCGTCCAGGCTCCCGGAGCGTATGGTCGAGGAGCTGAGGGCGTTCGTGTCCACGGTGTCGTCGCCGCTCGCAGTGCGTTCGAGCTCCAAGCTTGAAGACAGCAACTACCAGCCTTTTGCCGGCGTATATACTACCTACATGATTCCTCTTACCGGCAACAAGGACCAGATGCTGAGGCTGCTTGGAAAGGCCATAAAGAGCGTCTATGCATCAGTATTCTTCAGCGGAAGCAGGGCATACATACAGACTACTGGCAACCTGCTGAGCGAGGAGAAGATGGGGGTGATAGTGCAGAGTATCTGCGGGACACGTCACGGAGACTATTATTATCCCATGCTCTCAGGAGTGGCAAGGTCGGTGAACTATTATCCGATAGGAAGCGAAAAGAAGGAGGACGGGATAGTGAATCTCGCGTTCGGGCTCGGGAAGACTGTCGTTGACGGAGGGCATACCCTGCGTTTCGACCCGAAGTACCCGAAGAAGATTCTCCAGCTCTCCGACCCGTCGCTTGCGCTGAGGGACACCCAGAAGAACATGTATGTGCTCGACCTCCGTCCGGGCTCATTCAAGACCTCGAGAGATGACGGGATCAACCTTGTCAGGATGCCTGTGGCCGACGGTATTGCCGGTTTCGGATATCCGGAGCTCGTAGCATCCACATTCAGTACGGCAGACAGGAGGATTGTCCCGGGAGTATCGGCTTCCGGTCCGAGGATCATATCTTTCGACGCCGTACTTAAATACGGGAAATTCCCTCTTGCAAGGCTTCTCGGGGAACTCATGGAGATATGCCGGCAGGAGCTGATGTGCGACATAGAGCTGGAGTTCGCCGCCGATGTCATCCCCGAGTCCGGAGGAAACGCAATCGTGCTGAAACTCCTCCAGGTGCGTCCGGCGGGTGTTTACGACGAGGATGCCGACCTTTCCTATGACCAGGTGCTGGAAGGCATTGACAGGGTCATACTTTCGTCGGACAACGCACTCGGCTCCGGGAGCATAACGGGCATGGACTGTATAATGTACGTGGACCCTGCAGGGTTCGACAGCTCGTACACCAGGCAGATGGCATCTGAAATCTCCGCGATGAACGCTTACATGAAGTCCGAAGGAAGGTCTTACCTTCTTGTCGGCCCCGGAAGATGGGGGTCTTCGGATCCGTGGCTCGGCATCCCGGTGGTATGGAGCGACATTTCCGAGGCCAGGATGATAGTGGAGTGCGGAATACCGGGTTACCAGATAGAGCCGAGCCAGGGGACGCATTTTTTCCAGAACATCACATCCCTCGGGGTTGGCTACCTGACAGTGAATACCGCCACGGGCCATGGCATGGTCGATACCGGCGCCATCTCCTCCATGGAATGCATAAAAGAAAGCAAGTTCGTACGGCTCTACAGGGCGCCGTCCGGACTTGCTGCATACATCGACCGTGATTCGTCAAGGGCTGTGGTCGGGCTCCTCCGCGTCTGACTTCCGCGGGAAGCCCTTCTACAGCAGTCTTATCATCACCCCGTCCATAGGCGGGACAGTCACCTTTATGTGTTTCTGTGGATTGAGTTCCTCGCTCATCGGCATGCCGAGCCACTCGAACGCATGGGCCGGGATCATAAGTTCTATGCTGGCCTCCCGGGAAGAGAAATTCGACACGAACAGCAGGGTCTCCTCCTCATGGTCCCGGAGCCATGCGAAATGACGGTTCTTGTCGAACCCGTCTGATGAGAAGTTGCAGTAGCACAAGTCATATACTGTCCCTTTGCGGACAGCAGGGTCCGTTGCCGCGAATCTCAGGGCCCGGCTGTACCTCCGGAACACTTCAGCCTGGTCGTCTGTCAGCCCTTCCGACGCGCCGTTTCTGCCGGAATCCCCTTCGGCGGTATTCCACGTGCATGCATTCCTGTAGCTCCCGTCACTGATCATCCTGCGCAGTTTCCTGACAGATTCCACGCTCCACCAGTCGAAAATACTGGTCCTTCCGTCCAGTCCGCTGAATCCTTCACAGTCCATACCCCTCTCGCCTGCTTCCTCTCCGTAGTAGAGCATGAACGGCGCCCTGTTGAAAAACAGTGAAACATAAAGGGCCGCGAACGAGTTTCTTGCATCCTTGCCGAAAAAGTCTGACGCAAAGCGCTGTTCATCGTGGTTCTCCAGGAAGTTGAGCATATACGGCTGAAGGTCGCCAAGGAACTGCCAGTTGCGTGTGATTCCTGTGGCTGACTGCCACAGGTCCACAGGCATGCCGTTGTCAGAGACGTTCTTCTCCACTATTGCACGTAACGTGTCGTAAAGCCCGGATTTGTCATACAGGTAGTCGAAGCCCACTTCCCTGATGTATTTTCTGTAGAGGTCCTTCTTATATACTTCGGCTATGAATATGATGTCCGGAAACTCTTTCCTGACTCTGTCAGTCAGCCAGCGGAAGAAAGATGCCGGCACCAGTTCCACCATGTCGCACCTGAATCCGTCCACGCCTTTCGAGGCCCAGAAGCGCACTATGTCGTACATCTTGTCCCAGGTGCCTGTCCTGGAATCCGTATAGTTGAGCTTCACTGTCTCGTACCAGTCGTTTATGCCTGGTGCCGGGCTGTAGCAGTTGTTTCCCGTAGCCATTGAAGGGCTTTCTGAATACTGTGTCAGGAGATTCCTGTACTGTTCCAGCATGGATACGTATCCGTCCCTGTCCCCGGGGTGCTCTGACAGGAAGGTGCGGCACTTGTCCGCGAGCCAGGCAGGGATTATCCGGTACGGGAAGTCCGTCTCCATGCCGTACAGTGCCCTGACCTCTTTCCCGAACTCCTCGCTGTCAGGAAGGCTGAGGCTTTCTCCAGGATAGTAGAAGAAGTCGTTCTCTTCCTTCCAGTGGACTGACCTGTCGTCGCCTTCGCCGAGATAGGCCGGCTCCTTTCCGTCGGCCAGCCTCAGATGCGGAGACACTTTCCCGTAGTCCCTCGCCACATGGTTGGGCACGAAGTCGATTATCACCTTCAGGCCTGCCTCGTGTGTCCTCCTGACAAGTTCCTCAAACTCATCCATCCTGTGTTCCGGATCAACGGCAAGATACGGGTTCACATCGTAGTAGTTCTCGATGGCATAGGGAGAGCCGGCCTCGCCCTTGACGAACTGAGGATGGGACGGAAGGCAGCCTCCGCTGCAACTCTTGGTAGAATGCCTGAGCACTCCGGTAAACCATACATGACTACAGCCCAACCACTTGATATATTCAAGGGTCGGGCTGTCAATGTCACGGAACTTGCCTGTCCCGTTATATTCAAGGGAGCCCCTTTGCCGGGGCTTTTCAGTGTCATTCCCCCATATCCTCGGGAAAATCTGGTATATTATAGGTTTCTCCATTTCGGGATCTGTTTATTTGAAAAAAGATTCAATATATAATATTTCCTGCATTTTTCGCGCCAGAATTTTCTTATTTGAAAATATTGGTTCATTTTTGTACCCGCAGAAAAAATTTCGGTCATTTTATATATGAAAGCTATGTATTTGATTTCACCGGCCCTCTTCCTGATGGCTGTGGCCGGTGCCGGTGCCCAGGACCAGATGCGCGACTGGGCTCAGTTCGGACGTTATGCGCAGGCCAACGAAGAGACAGCGGTATCCCCGAAAGCGGTGTTCATGGGCGACTCCATCACAGACGGGTGGGATGACAACGACCCGGGATTCTTCACTGACAACGGTTTTGCATGCCGCGGCATCTCCGGGCAGACCACCTCCGAGATGCTTGTCAGGTTCAGGCAGGATGTCATAGACCTCCATCCCAGGTATGTGGTGATTCTTGCCGGGACCAACGACATAGCCATGAACAACGGCTATATCGCCCTGGACAACGTCATGGACAACCTCATCTCCATGTGCGAGCTCGCCAAGGCCAACAGGATCCGTCCTGTACTCTGTTCCGTCACCCCGTCCACAGGATTCGGATGGAGGCCGGAAGTGAAGGATGCAGCAGAGAAGATAACTGCTCTCAACAGCATGATCAGGGCATACGCGGAATCTGAAAGGATCCCGTATGTGGACTACCATTCCGCCCTGAAGGATAGCAGAGACGGACTTCCTGCCGGATACTCGGGAGACGGGGTGCATCCGAATGCAGAGTGCTACAAGGTGATGGAGGGCATTGTCCTGGATTACCTTAAATGAAAGAAGAGTAAAAACAAGGCTGGAAATATGGACAATTATATTGTTGCAGGCATGGGGGAAGTCCTGTGGGACATTCTCCCGGATGGAAAGAAAATCGGCGGGGCTCCTGCTAACTTCGCTTACCATGTATCGCAATTCGGATTTGAAAGCCGTGTGGTAAGTGCCGTCGGTGAGGACAGCCTCGGGGCGGAGATTATGGATGATTTCAGGAGAAAAGGACTCGGATGCCTTGTGGAGACGGTCCCTTTCCAGACAGGGACTGTACAGGTGAAGCTTGACAGTGAAGGTGTGCCCAGGTATGACATCAAGGAAGACGTGGCATGGGACAATATACCTTTCACCCCTGCCCTGGAGTCGCTTGCAAGACTGACAAGGGCTGTCTGTTTCGGTTCTCTCGCACAGAGGAGCCATGTGTCGCACAGGACGATATGCCGTTTCCTTGACACAATGCCTGACGGTGAAGGCCGGCTGAAGGTCTTCGACATAAATCTCAGGCAGGACTTCTATTCGAGGGAGATCCTGGACGAGTCTTTGCGGAGGTGCAACGTCCTTAAAATAAACGATGAGGAACTTGAGGTCGTGAGCTCTCTCTTCGGCCTGCCGGACAGCAGCCAGGAAGAAAGGTGCAGGAATATGATTGACAGGTACTGCCTGTCTGTACTCATCCTCACGTGCGGAGTGAAAGGAAGTTTCGTTTTCACTCCTGAAAGGACATCGTTCCTCGGGACGCCGCATGTGAAAGTGGCGGATACTGTGGGAGCGGGGGATTCTTTTACGGCGGCTTTTGTCTCCGGGATGCTTGGCGGCCTGGACCTCGTCGAGGCGCACAGGCTTGCAGTGGATACATCCGCCTTTGTGTGCACCATGGACGGGGCCATGCCGGTGCTTCCTGCAGCTCTGAAGAGCAGGGTCGGGAATGACCGTGCGTGAGGATGCCTGAAGCCGGACCATACCATTTACCAGATATGAAGCGAAGCAGATACATAGACCGCGAGAGGTATTTCCTCGAGCTTGCGGAGACGTCAGAGGAATTCTACCTGGACTACATAAGGAAATTCAAGGATTTCGGCAGCGGAAGCCGTGTCCTGGAGGTGGGATGCGGTGAAGGCGGAAACCTTCTGCCTTTTGCCAAGTCCGGTTGCAGCGTGGCCGGTCTTGACCTGGCTCCCAACAAGATAGAGAATGCCAGGAGATTCTTCCGTGACAGGAATACGGATGGAGAGTTCGTGTGCGCGGACTTCCTGAAGGAGCCGGTCCTGCTCGACAAGGGCAGGTTTGACATCATCCTTGTACATGATGTGGTAGAGCACATCGAGCCGGAATCCAAACTGGCTTTCTTCCAGGGACTCAGGCGGTATCTAAAGCCTGACGGGATAGTCTTCTTCGGCTTCCCGGCTTGGCAGATGCCCTTCGGAGGCCACCAGCAGATCTGCCGCAGCAAGATATGCTCGAAGATGCCGTTCATGCACCTTCTGCCCGCATGTGTTTACAAGGCGTATCTAAGGGTGTTCCGGGAGGAACCGTACCGTATTGAAGAGCTCCTGAGCATCAAGCGGTCGGGGATGACACCGGAGAAATTCGAATCCCTCTGCAGCCAGTCCGGCTACAGGATCCTCGACCGGAAGCTCTGGCTGGTCAGTCCGCACTACAAGGCCAAATTCAACCTGAGGCCCAGACAGCTCGGACGCTTCTTCTCTTCCATCCCCTGTCTGAGGAACTTCATGTCCACCTCATGCTTTTACGTGATTTCATTAAAATGATATGACAATATGAGAAAAACAGTTTTCTGCATACTGGCTTCAGTCGCCGGTATCATCTCTGCCAACGCCCAGACCGGGGTAGTAAAGACCCGGCCGGCAAATCCGTCGGACGGGAAGCTCCTCACAATGGAGGAAGCCGTGCTGCCTTCGGAGACAAGGGTGAAGAACAGGAGTTATTTCTGGAACAGCACTGGGGACAGCCTTGTCTTCACAGGCTCGGGAAACGGCCTTTCTGCCGCCGCATTGTCCGATGTGCTGAAAGGAGACTTCAAGGAGGTCCCGTACAAGGGCGGAAATGACGGCAAGGCGGCTCCGGGACTGCCGGAAGGCGCAGCCAACATATCTGTCTCCCCTGACGGAAGGTACATTGCCTTCACATTGGACAACGGACTGTACTTCAGTGACCGGAACGGGAATGTCATACCGGTGGCGGCAAGTGATGACAGGAACCTGACATTCGGCCAGTCCGTAAGCAGGAACGAGTTCGGGATAACCGGCGGCATATTCTGGTCGGACAGCGGGAAGAGGCTTGCTTTCTACAGGAAAGACGAGACAGCTGTCACATCATTCCCGCTGCTTGACATCACCACCCGCACGGGCTCGCTTTTCGAAATAAAATACCCGATGGCAGGAATGTCCTCGGAGAACGTTCAGACCGGCATATACGACCTGGCATCCAACATCACTGTCTATGTCAAGGCCGATGATTTCGGGTACGACCAGTACCTTACCAATGTCACATGGTCCCCGGACGACAGGTATCTTCTCATCCAGGTGCTTGACAGAAGCCAGAAGCACTGCCGCCTGAACATGTACGACGCTTCCACCGGCGAGTTTGTCAGGACACTTCTCACCGAGGACAACGACAGGTTCGTCGAGCCGCAGAATCCTGTATGGTTCCTGCGGGGAAGCAATGAAAGATTCATATACAGGACAGACAACAGGGACGGTTACAAGAATCTGTATCTATGTGATTTACAGGGTAATATCTCAAGACTCACAAAGACCGGAGCCGATGTGGAGTACGTGGGCAATGACGGAAGGACCGTCTTCTACACTTCCGCCGAGGTGTCTCCTGTGGAGAACCATCTTTTCAAGGTGGACACAAAGACCGGCAAGACTATGAGGCTCACCGTTGAAGAAGGCTGGCACACTGTCTCGCTAAGTCCGGACTGCAGGTATTTCATAGACAGGTATTCGAGCCTGGACACTCCGCCGGTCACCGGCCTGAAGTCTTCTGACGGCGGATCCGGTGTGACACTGTACCGTGCGGAGGACCCTACAGAGGGCTTTGCATACTGCCAGATAGATTTTGGGACAGTCAGGAGCGCAGACGGGAAATACGACAACTGGTACAGGCTCATCAAGCCAAAGGATTTCGACCCATCCAAGAAGTATCCGGTAATACTGTATGTCTATGGAGGCCCTCATTCCCAGCTTGTCAGAGACACATGGCTTGGTGAGCTCAGAGCATGGGAAATGTACATGGCGCAGCGCGGATATATTGTATATGTGCAGGACAACAGGGGAACGATGAACCGCGGGGCCGAATATGAGAAAGCCATCTACGGACAGTGCGGCCAGGCTGAGATGGCCGACCAGATGGAGGGCATCAGGATGCTCATGTCCCTCCCTTATGTGGACAAGGACCGCATCGGGGTGCATGGATGGAGCTATGGCGGATTCATGACCATATCCCTTATCACCAACTATCCTGACGTGTTCAAGGTTGCGGTTGCAGGCGGCCCTGTGATAGACTGGAAGTGGTATGAGGTCATGTATGGGGAGAGGTATATGGGCAACCCTGCGGAGAACCGTGAAGGCTACGAGAAGGTGAGCCTCATAAACAAGGCAGCAGGACTGAAAGGCAAGCTCCTCATCTGCCAGGGGGCGGTGGACAATGTAGTGGTCTGGGAACACAGCCTCAGCTTCATCAGGGAATGTATCAAGAACAATGTCCAGGTGGATTATTTCCCTTACCCGTGTGCACAGCACAATGTGATGGGAAAGGACAGGATTCATTTAATGGACAAGGTCACCATGTATTTCGAGGACTATCTGTAAGACAAAGGTGACCGCGGAGCGGACAGACGGGATTTCCGAAGCCGGGACATCAGGCGCCGCAAGCCGCCCAGAATGTCCCGGCTTTTCTGCGCAGCACGGCCAGCGATGCGGCGGCCTTTTCCTGGACTGAAGGGTCGCTGAAACGGAAATACACAGACTCCGGTGCAAGTCCGGCCGCCCTGAGGAGCTGTATCTTCCTGCTGTCCGATGCCGCGTCCGGACATACATGGTCCTTACCGAACAGCATCGAGAAAGCCATCAGGTGGAACGATGTGCCCACGGTGCAAATGGCCCCGTCCACCAGGCTGAGGAATTCCTCCGGGCCGCATGGAAGCGTCTCCATCCGTACGGACATGACGGAGGATGCTGAAATGCTCTGGCCTGCAGATGCCCCGTCAGTCACCCTGACAATCTCCGGCCTTTCTTCAGGCGGAAGGATGCCTGATGCTCCGTCAGCCATCATGCCGGCGGCAACGGAATCCGCCAGCATTTCCGCCCTTGTATCCCTTTTCCCTGGGCAGTAGAACAGTATGTACGGCCTGGAGACCGGCAGGGCGCGGGACAGGCCAGATGACAGTCTTTCCCTGTAGAAATCAGCATCATGCAGCAGGACAGGATCCGGCATTACATGCACTTCCGTACCAGGTGCCACAAGCCCTGACTCCTTCAGACAGGCGGCTGTGGTTTCTTCCCTTACCGAGATGGAGTCATATTCCGACAGCAGGTCCCTGAGTCTCTCCTCCAGTCCCGTATTGCCGGGTTCCGGATGTATTCCAGGTCCGGAAGACGGGGCATAGGCTATCTTTGCAGGGCCTTGTCCGCGGCGTATGAAATCGAGGAAATAGGCAGTGGAAAAATCCGCTGCGGAGACATTCCATATCTGGTCACTGCCTGAGACAAGCATCCCGAATCCGGACCAGTTTTGCCTTCTGAGATCACTGCCGCTTCTGAATCTCCGGTCCGTAAGCTGCATCCGTGTCTGGAGAAAGTGTCTGAATGAAGCCCTTTTCCTTTTCATGAACCTTATTTCGTCCCAGCCCGTGACAAGCCTCCTGACAGACTGCTTTGCGTTGTATATGGAATTGAAGCATACAGGTGACGGATACAGCCGTTCCTGTGCCTGGCTTCTGAAATCTATTATCTCCACACTGTGCCCCCGGGCCGTAAGGTATTCCTGCAGGGCGAAAGCCTGCAGGGCCGAACCGTAGTTCATGGCTGCATGGAAAGTAATTATCCCTGTCTTCATCCTTTTCTCCTGAAAAAACGTTTCCTAATGATAATGTCTAGTACAAGTGGGTAGTAGATCCTGAGCCCGAAAAACGGCTCAAGTGCACGGAATAGCTTTATTCTCAAGCTTTTATGCCAAGGTGAACGGAGTTGTCCGTTTCCAGAGGCGGCTTCCTGGACAGTACGTACATAAAGATTCATCCCTTTTTCCAGGACAGGGATGATACTGCGGCCTTTTTCAGATACCGGAAGTATGAGGGACACTCCGTGCGGATGTGCGGGGACATCATCCCCGAGATGCCAGAAATCGCCGGCAGTGATGTCCGATATGCGCTCTATCGTTGCGAAAGGACATCTGTAGCAGCTTTCCCTGTATGTGAACCCGTCCATGAAAAGGTTGTAATACAGGTCTTCGGTACGGAGGCCTGATAAAGGCCTGTGCGAATATTCCCTGTCACCTTTTACCCTGAAGATGAATTTGCCGGATTCTCTGAATGAAATCCCGGAGACGCTCTCCGGCCTGATGCCCAGAAAGTCCCTGACATATCTGCCGAGAAGGGATGCCGGTGGCACGCCGTGGCACACTATGTCCATGAGGAACAGGTTTTCAGGATTGCGGGGGAAAAGCTGCCTGACAGCCGCCACCTGGCATGGTGTGCCTGTGAACAGGACAGGCCTGCCGGACCGCACATCCTTCTTCAGGAGCGGGATTGTATCCCCGATGCTGCTCTGGACATATTTCGACCCTTTCAGTCTGTAAAGACCTTCCCGGCTTTCTATCCTTACGTGCTTGACAGTGAACGGGATATGTTTTCCGTCTTTTTCTTCTCCCGGGCAGGCAGCGCATCCGTAGACCGTACCTCCAGCCGATATGAAATATTCTGAGAGGACTGCTGCCGCACCTCCGGAAGTGCTTGTGACATACTCCTTTTCATTCTTCGCCCATGCCGCATATGCCATGTCCGGCATTCTGAACATTTCTTCAGCCTCCTTTGTTCTCCCTTGTGCCGGGCCTGTTCCATAAAGATTTGCCGGACAGCGCTTTGCGCACAGACCGCAGTCAATGCATTTTCCCATGTCAACTACAGGATAAAGGTGTCCCAGTTTTCCTTCACGCATGGTGATGCATGATACGGGACAGATTGCCATGCACAGGGAACAGCCTGTGCAGTCGTCGCGGTTGCATATATTCTCGAGTGCCATTGTCCTGAACCTTCTTTATACCTTTTTCCTTGACAGCTTGCGGATCCAGTCCCGGAGCATCCTTCCCATGGATTCCCGTTCCGGGCGGTCCAGGGCGACGAACCATGCGGCAAAGCCTGTTGATACAGCTGACACGGTGCATATTGCGAAGAACGGACCCCATCCATCCTCATGGAAGAGGACAAACCGGAAAAACAGCGGAAACGGAAGCGAGACCGCCAGCAGACCCGCTATCCTCGCCAGGACCGAGCTTGCGAACCTCCTCGCGGAGAAGCCTATCTGTTTTCTGGCGAACATGAAGCGTGCACTCCCCGACAGGACTGAAAAGGCGATGGTGACATAGTACACCGATTCCGGCCCCGTTCCTTCCCTGAGAAGCAGGTATGCCGCCGGCAGGCTCAGGAGGATGACCGTGCTTACGGCTATCTGGTAGTTCCGTATCTTTCCCGTAGCGGCCAGCGAGGTCATGAGCGGACTTCCGAACAGGCTGCATACCAGCGCGTCCGCCATGATGAGGACTATGAAAGGGCCGGCATGTTCCGGGACTTCCTTCAGCCATTTGCCAAGCACGAAATCCACATTCAGCAGAAGCGGGAGCGCAATGAAATATAGAAGGATGAACGAGAATTTCAGCCCTCTCATTGCGAGTCTTTCCATCTCCCTGACCTCGCCTTGGGCGTAGTTCTTGGTAATCTGCGGGTTGAATGCCACCTGGAAATTGGAGACGAACCCGTTGACAGAGTTTGACACCTGCAGTGCAACCCCTCTGGCGGCGTTGACCGCCGTTCCGAAGAAAAGGTTCAGAAGAATATTCACTCCCTGGTCTTTCATCACCCACGCAAGGCTTCCGAATATGTTCCATCCTGCAAATCCCGCCATCTCCCTGTAAAGGGACCTGTCCTTCACAGGGGCGCACCTGCATTCCATGTACCTCTTCCGGCACCATATCCGGTAGAACGTCCTTATACCTATCTGCAGGAGCAGTATGAGGAAACCGTAGAGGATGAGTTTGTCATAGTCGATCACGGAAAGCAGGAACGCAATGGAGAGTTTTGCGACAGCCTCCACTATGCTCACGTAGGCGAATATGTCCATCTTCTCGTGCGCGACTATTACTGCGTTGTACGGCACCTGTATCACGTTCACGAAAAATGTGATGACAGAAAACTGATATACCCAGCGTGCCGCCTGCATCCTTTCCGGTGCAATGACGAGCTTCTCGTTCAAGAGCCAGAGGCCGGCGGTCTCGGCAAGGATTACCACGATAATCCCGATGGCTATGTGGATGTGCATTGCTGCGGAGAAGACTTTCCTTAGCCTGTCCGGGTCTCCGCGGCCAAGCTCGAATGTCAGGTAGCGCTGCGTGGCCGAGGCCATACTGTTGTTCAGGAAGGCGAACATCGTCACCACCCCGCCTGCTATGTTGTATATTCCGTAGTCTTCGACCCCGAGTATGTCCAGCACTACCCTGGAGGTGTACAGAGTCACTATCAGGATGACAATCATCCTGATATACAGAAAGATGGTGTTTCTGGCCACTCTCCTGTTGTCTGTGACTGCGCCTGAAGGCATGTTGCTGTTTCCCGTTATCTCTCCCCGGGCTCTTGTCCCCGGTCTCCATCCATGGAAGCGTTCTGCTTCCTTTTCAATATCATGTATATGCATCTTTCCGGCAGTACCCTGACGGAAAGATGGTTGATGGCTCCGTCATGGAATCTGCGCGCAAGGTGCCTTGCATACCTTATATGTACTCTGCTCTGTGCGAAGGTATGGCTGCATGCATAGCGTCCGAGCGCTATCTTGTACCAATATACCAATGCCGGCAGCCTCACCTTTTCCCTGCGCACAGCGGAACGCCCCTTCCCGTCATCCCTGCCCAGCAGGTATTCCACAGCTTCCGTCACTTTCCTGAATGCATCCAGTCCGAAATCGTATTTGGAATAGAACCCTTCCGGAAGGAAGTAGCGGTAATGGCACTGCGGAACACATGACACGGTATGGTCAGCTGAAAGGTAGTTGAGCACGAAATACTCATCCTCGAAAATCCTGAATGACTCGTCGAATGAAAGTCCTGCCCTGTCGATGACCGATTTCCTGAACAGCTTGTTCCATACGAACTGGAGCAGCCTCGCTCCGAGAAGTTTCTCCAGTATTTCAGGAATGTGGACCATTGTGCAGGATTTACCGGCACTCTCAATGACTTCGGCCCCTGACGGTTCCGTCCTTACATATCCACCGACAGCCATCCCGCTGTCCCCTATCGCATCATAAAGACTTGACAGCCAGTCAGCGCCTGCACAGTCGTCACTGTCACAGAATGCTATGAACTCACCCCGTGCCTCTTTCAGTCCGAGATTCCTGGCGGAAGAGACACCTCCGTTCTCCTTCCGGCACAGCCTCACTCTCGGGTCCGCGGACGCATATTCCTTGCATATTGCGGCAGAAGAGTCGGTGCTCCCGTCATCTACCACCAGAAGCTCCAAGTCGCTGAATCTCTGTGCCAGAAGACTGTCAAGACACCGGCGAAGAGTCTTTTCTGCGTTATAGACTGGCACAATCACCGAAACGGCCGGCCTGTCCTGAGCACTGGTTGCGGTTGTTTCCATGTCAAACGGTATTTATATGAGCGCTGCACCCTGGAACACATAGCCGGTATCATCCGGCAGGGCCACGCCCTTGGCTGCCATGCCGGCCCCTGCCGCGACAGCAAGTGCATCGCATCTCTCGTTTTCAGGGTGTCCGGCATGCCCCTTTATCCAGTGGAAGGATACACGGTGAGAACGGTAGAGCGGAAGGAATCTCTGCCACAGGTCCGGGTTCTTGGCCTTGGCGAAACCGGTCTTCTCCCAGTTGAACAGCCATCCCTTGTTTATTGCATTCACCACATACGAGGAGTCGCTTACCACATGCACTTCGGCATTTTTCCATCTTATTGCCTCCAGCCCCTTTATCACTGCGAGAAGCTCCATCCTGTTGTTGGTGGTAAGGGCGAACCCTCCTGAAAGCTCGAGCACCCGTCCGGCGCATTTCAGCACTACGCCGTAGCCTCCGGGACCGGGGTTGCCGCTCGATGCCCCGTCTGTATAAAGATATATAGGCGGTTTGTCCATTATTCGACTATGTTGCCGTTCTTGTTGGGTTTCACTTCGGCAGAAAGGGACTTGACTGTCATCTTCCCTTCCTGGAGACGGTCGTATTCATCCCTGTGGTTGCATATGTCGATGGCTGTGTATATCGAGGAAATCATGGATCTCGGGTCCGCAAGGTCCCTTCCTGCCATTTCGTATGCCGTACCATGGTCAGGTGATGTCCTCACGATAGGAAGTCCTGCCGTGTAGTTTACCCCGAGCTCGAATGCAAGGGCCTTGAATGGTATGAGTCCCTGGTCATGGTACATGGCAAGCACAGCATCGAACCTGCTGTAATTCCCGAGTCCGAAGAAACCGTCCGGAGAGTACGGTCCGAAGGCAAGTATCCCTTCTTCGTTGGCGGCCTGGATGGCAGGAAGGATGATCGACTGCTCTTCATCGCCGAGAAGTCCGCCGTCACCGCAGTGCGGGTTAAGGCCCAGGACCGCTATTTTCGGGGAATATGTCGCGAAGTCCCTCTCCAGGGAAGCTCTCATCAGCCTCAGCTTGCTGACTATCATCTCCTGCGAAAGCCTGCCGGGGACATCCTTCAGCGGGATATGTCCCGTCACCACGCCCACCTTGAGCTGGTCGCTCACCATAATCATAAGCACTTCATTCACGCCGAACTCCTTTTCAAGGTATTCCGTGTGGCCGGTGTATCCGAACCCCTCGTTCACCATCGCCCTTTTGTTTATAGGCGCTGTCACCAGTGCGTCGATGTTTCCTTCCTTGAGGTCCTTCACTGCCCATTCAAGGGCCGTCATCGCCGATTTCGCAGATTCCGGCGTGGACTGCCCCGGCTCGACGAACACATTGTCCGGAAGGCAGTTGATTATATTCACCCTTTTCTGGTGCGCATCCCGTGCGGAAGAGATTACATTGGTGTTGATCTGCTCCAGATTGTGTATCTGTTTCCTGTAGAATCCGAATATCTTTGACGAGCCGTATATTACCGGAGTACATATATCGAGAATCCTTTCATCCGCCAATGCCTTGATTATGACTTCATAACCAATCCCGTTACCGTCGCCTTGCGTAATTCCTATCGTAAATTTCCTTGTCATGATACAATATATGTTAAAATAAGTAAGCCGGCCTGCCGTTTCCGTGTGAGGCAAACCAACTTACAAAAATACTAAAGTGTTTCGAAATTTTCAATACGGCGGCTTGTACCCGCGCCGTGGACGCCATGTCACTTTTTCCCGAGGAATTTTGAAGTTAGCCACTTTCGCAGCGGGATATCATAGAACCTCAGGCACAGGTATGCAAGGACAACGCTTGCGACGATGACCAGCAGGGCCACCGGCCATGCCTGCGAGAAAGGTATCTTCTCATCCCCGCTCCAGAGCCACCAGTAGAAAAGGTACATCAGCGGATAATGGACCACATATACCGGATATGATATGTCCCCGAGGAACTTGCATATCCTTGACGTAAGTCTGTCAGTGGTCTTTCCCGATGCCCCGAGATAGACGAGTGCAGGGAATATGACGATGGCGCACACTGATTCGTAGAGACCGTTCATCCAGAGATGCTCCTCCCCGCCGATGTGCGGGATGCAGAAGAGAACGGCAAGCACCGCGCTGCATATCCAGAATGCTCCCTTTACCTTCACGGGGCGGAAAATCCTTGACATGAGCAGTCCCACAGAGAAGGAGAACATCAGGCGGAGGAACCCTCCCGGAAAGTTGTAGTCAATCAACGACCATCCTACACCCAGATGGCCGAAACCAGAGAGGTTGCATATCGCGAACGAGGCGAGCCCTGCTCCGGCCAGTGCCACCAGGACAGCCAGCGCCGCAGTCGGCAGCTTCCTTATTATCAGGGCGTAAAGTATGTTGCCTATATACTCGAAAAACAGGGACCAGCTTGGACCGTTCAGCGGGAACATCTCATTGTTGCCGCGTACATCGGCACCCGACCCGGGAAGTACCGGGATAAGGAACAGGCTGAGAAGCAGGGCTATGAGCACGAAAGTGAAGGATACTTGCGTCCCGTCCCATCGGACGCAGCCCTGGATGCAGTAGGAAACGGCTCCCAGCACCGCCCCCATTATCACCATCGGATGGAGCCTTATGAGCCTGCGCTTGAAGAACCCCTTGAGTGTCAATGTGGTTTTCCACCTGTCGTCGTATGCATATCCTATCACGAAACCGGAAAGGATGAAGAAGAAGTCCACGGCCATGTAACCATGGTTGAAATGCTGGTCAATGGGACTTGTGGCGAACCCTTCGAAAATATGGTAGCACATTACAAGCAGTGCCGCCACTCCCCTGAGTCCGTCAAGAAGCTCATAATGGGGTTTTGTATCAGAGAATGCCGCGGAAGAGATGTTTTGCATCGTCGGTCTGGTTTTAATGTGTGTAATCTTGAAAACGCGGCAAAGGTACTAAAGTTTATCTGCCCGGTATTTGTCCTGCGACAAATTTTCTCCTTCTTGCTTCCCTCCTCCATACTGCACTTTCCTGTCGGCGGATGTTCCCCTCGACCTCAGCCGGCTCAGAGTAGGCAGGGTTATCCCGAGATATGAGGCGATGTATCCGAGCTGAACCCTCTGGCACACCTGGGGAAACTGCTTCCTGAACTCCTCGTACCTTTCCCCGGCAGAAAGGGTGAGCCTGTCCCGGTGGGAGCGGTGGAGACGCCTGTACTCGTTCTGGTGGATGATCCTGCCCCAGTTGGCTAGCTCGATATTCGTCCTGAATAGTTCCAGGAGGTCGTCTATGCCGATCCTGTATGCCACCATATCCTCCAATGTCTCCACGTATTCCTCGCTCACCTTATTATAACGTGAATTCGATGAATTTAATTCATTAAATTACATCGAATTACCTATTAAGGAGCAGGCCTGTGGCCTGCGACAGGTCCCCCGGCGAGGGGGAAGGAAGGGGGTGGCGCCCCTTAACAAGGGGCTG
>JADILZ010000107.1 GCA_017695065.1 Candidatus Cryptobacteroides excrementipullorum | reverse complement strand
GAGGAGAGGGTGGTCGGAAACGGTCACCCTCTCTTTGTATAAAAAAGATAGAAAAAAAGGAAAAGCCATGAAAAGGACAATCATAACAATAGCGGCGTCACTGCTTGCGTTGATGCCATACACTGCCATAGCGCAGGAGGGCAACGCCGGCAGGAGCGACGAGTTCCACGGCCACTGGTTCATCCAGGCGCAGGGCGGCATAGGTGCGACAGTAGGCGAGACGAAGTTCGGAGACCTGATCTCTCCGATGGCGACCGTGTCGTTCGGATACCAGTTCACTCCGGTGTGGAGCCTACGGGCGGGGATCGGCGGCTGCCAGTGTGATAGAATACGCGTCGTGAGATGCGAACAGGGGAGCCCGGCGACATTCCAGGTAATAACTCTACACACACTTACATTTACACACATGCATTATCTATCCATTACCTCGCTGGCTCCCTTTTTATATAAAGAAAAGCCGCAAAGACTGTTCATGTCCTTTGCGGCTTTTCTTTTATTTATTGTCTTCAGGACTACTCCTCTACGAACCTGCACCATCCGAACGGATCTTCGGTCTCCCCGTATTGGATTCCGGTTATGAACTTGTACAGCCTGAGACTTTTCTCCCCGCATCTGTCAGCCGGTCCATAGCAGTATGAGGTCACCTGGTCCGACTCCAGGAACGGCTTGTCATCTATTTGATATACAGGAGTTATGACTACTGCTGTGCCGCACTCTCCTGCCTCCTCGAAAGTTGCCAGCTCCTCCACTGGGACCGGCCTTCTTTCCACATCCATCCCGAGGTATTTCGCAGCCTGTTCAAGAGATTTGTTTGTGATGGAGGGAAGTATGCTGTCTGATTTCGGCGTAACGTATGTGTTCCCTTTGATTGCAAAGAAGTTAGATGAATTGAATTCATCTATGTAGGTCTTTGTCGCAGGATCCAGATACAGTACTGCCTTGTAGCCCTGTTCGTGGGCAAGGTTGAAAGAACATAACGAAGCCGCGTAGTTCCCTCCGAGCTTGTAGCATCCGCATCCGTTTGGTGCAGCCCTGTCATAATTCCTGGCTATCACCACCTTGATGGGCTCGAGATTCCCTCCCGTATATGCCCCGACAGGGGAGCACAGCATCATGAAAAGGCAGTCTTTGGAGGATTGCACTCCCAGCTGAGGATTGCTGCCTATGAGGGTAGGTCTCAGATAGAGTGAAGCCCAAGACCCGTATGGAGGAAGAAAGTCCAGATTCTCCCTGACAGCCCTTTCGCACATTTCAATAAACAACTCCGTGGAAGGCTGGGCAATGCCCAGGAATTTGGCTGAGCGTTGAAGTCGTGCTGCATTTTCCTCCGGCCGGAAAAGCCTTATCTTCCCGTCTTTACCTCTGAAAGCCTTCAGCCCCTCGAAACATTCCACGCTGTAGTGGAGAGCTCCGGCAAATGAGCTGATGGTGATGTTGTCGTCAGTATGGCTTTCAATCTCGCCCCACTTCCCGTCCTTGTACGAACAGCAGAGGATTGTGTTCGTCTTGGTGTACGAGAATGTCAGTTTGCTCCAGTCGATGTTTACCATAATCCCTTTCCTTATAAGTTTTATATGAGTATTTCGAAAAGTTTGTTGTTCTCGTTGATGTACTCGTAGTTTATGTTGTTGGCTTTCATCCTGTTTATGAGAGCCTGATAGTCCTCTTTGCTTGCAACTTCTATTCCTATCAGGGCCGGGCCTTCCTCTTTGTTGGTCTTCTTGATGTACTGTATGTGCACCAGGTCGTCTGTAGGTCCGATAACGTCGCGTATGAATGAGAGAATGGCTCCGGAGCGCTGCGGGAATGTGACAATGAAGTAATGTTTGAGACCTTCGTAAAGCATCGACTTCTCACGGATCTCTTCTGTACGGGTTATGTCGTTGTTGCTTCCGCTGACAATACATCCGACTTTCTTCCCCTTGATCTTGTCGGCATAGAACCTGAGCGCAGCCACTGAGAGGGCTCCAGCCGGCTCGACGACGATAGCGCTCTTGTTGTACATGTCTATGATGCTTGTACATACGGCTCCTTCAGGTACGGCAACGATGTCATCAAGGATCTTGCGACAGATACGGAACGTGTATTCCCCGGCTTTCTTGACTGCAGCGCCGTCCACGAACTTGTCTATGGTAGGAAGGTCCACTATTTCGCCTTTCTCGATGGCGGCCTTCATGCTTGCAGCCCCTGCCGGCTCCACTCCGATAATCTTCGTCTCAGGCCATACCTGCCTTATGAACGAGCCTACTCCGGATGCAAGTCCGCCTCCTCCTATCGGAATGAATATGTAGTCAAGCGGTTCCTGCATCTGGTGGAAGATTTCCAGGCCGATGGTTCCCTGTCCTTCGATTATCTTCTTGTGGTCGAACGGAGGGATAAAAGTCTTTCCTGACTTGTTCGCATATTCTATGGCAGCCGCGTTCGCAGCATCGAACGTGTCTCCCGTGAGGACGATATCGATGTTGCCTTTGCCGAACATCCTTACCTGCTCGATTTTCTGCTTAGGCGTGGTTGTAGGCATGTAGATGGATCCCATGATGTTCAGTTTGTGGCATGAGAATGCCACACCCTGTGCATGGTTTCCGGCGCTTGCGCATACGACACCGTATTTGAGCACCTCGGGAGAAAGGGATTTGATCATATTGTATGCCCCCCTGATCTTGTATGAGCGGACCATCTGCAGGTCTTCCCTCTTCAGATATACGTCTGCTTCATATTTTTCGGAAAGGTTGGGGTTTCTCATCAGCGGTGTGGGCTCCAGAATCTCGCTCAGTGTCTTGGCCGCCGTTTCGATGTCCTGTACGGACGGGAAATATTCTTCTTGTGCCATTATATTATAATTTATGAGTCTTCTGACTAATACAATCCAAAATTATAACTAAAATAGATAAAATCCTAATTAATCGGGATTAATCGATAAGAATCAGTGCAATCGACCGGTGGCTTAGTTCAAGACGGACGATGTCTTCGGTGGATCTGTTGAGGGTGGCCTTCCACCAGTTGTCGAATACGACATTGTCCGTGGGCCATTCCAGCCCGGATGACCTGATCCGGAGTGAGTTGTCGGGGGAGAATAAGGATATCTTCCGTCCTTTCCCGCAATGAAGCTCCATGGAACCTGTGATGGCGAAAGCCGAACCGTAGTCATAGACCATGTCCACGCTTATACCCATGCCTTCAAGGTCATAGTTGCGGGCGTATTCCATGAGCAGGGAAAGATTTCCGATTGAATGGTCCACCCGTTTGCCTATGGCGCCTATTATGTGGATGGCGTCCAGGTCCCTGAAACGGGATATGACCAGGTTGAATGCCTTTGTCTGGTCGTTGGTCTCCTGGTCGGTGTCGTGGATTATCCTGTCCTTGTACTTCTCCCTCAAGGACAGGCTCAGAGAGTCCATGTCCCCGATGACGATGTCCGGTTCACGCACCTTTCCGAAAATCGTGTTACAGTGCCTCAGATATGTCTGGAGCGCGGCGTCACAGCATATTATATGGTCTGCTTCCTTTATGAGAAGACGGGGATACTCTTTCCGGGGAAACTCCCCGTTGCAGATGATGACAGCTGTCTTCATATCTTGTACTGTTGTTTTACCGCAGCTGAAGTCCCCTTGTCTGTGGTGTAAAGCCCGGCATCCCTGAATCCGAGAAGGAAGTCCTTGACATCCATACGCTTTTTGCCGGAAAGCTGTATTTCGTCAAGAAGGACAGCCCCGTCTGTGGTGGATATTGCCAGGTATGACTTGCCGTCTGTCAGGATTGTTCCGGCCGGGATGACCCCCTCAGGGAAGCGCAGCCTGGAGCCGCTCCTGATGGAGTCCATCGTCTCTTTGTCAGCAATCCTGCTGCTGAATATCTTGAGCTGGGTCTCTGTCCCGTCCTTGACCAGGACCGTAAATGCCCCAGGATACGGGCTGAGCCCGCGGATGAGGTTGTAAATGTGCCTGCTGGTGTCGTTCCAGTCTATGTGGCACAGCTCCTTCGTGATCTTCGGGGCCGGACGGAGCTGTTCTGCTCCCTGGATGAAACTCTTCTGGAGCTGCAGTTCGACATGCTTCTCGAGAATGGCCTCTACTGTCTGTACGACCAGCTCGGACCCTATGCCCATAAGTTTGTCATGGACATCACCAGCGGTGTCGGTGTCTTCAATCTTGCACTGCTCCCTGAAAATGATGTGCCCGGTGTCCATCCCGTCATCTATCATGAAGGTAGTGACTCCTGTAAGGTGATCCCCGTTTATGACCGCCCAGTTGATAGGGGCTGCTCCGCGGTACTGCGGCAGAAGGGCTGCGTGAAGGTTGAACGTGCCGAGTCTCGGTATTTCCCAGATGACCTTGGGCAGTATCCTGAATGCCACCACTACGGCCAGGTCAGGCTTCCATGCCTTGAATGCCTCCACGAATTCGGGATCCTTGAGTGACAGGGGCTGCAGTACAGGTATACCGTGCTCCACTGCATACTTCTTCACTGCGCTCTCGTTCACCTTGAGGCCTCTGCCGCTTGCCTTGTCGGCCACGGTAACCACGCCCACGACATGATACCCGTTCCTGATCAGCGCATCGAGAGGGGCTACGGCGAACTCAGGCGTTCCCATATATACTATCCTTGTCTTGCGTATATGTCCCATTATCTTTACCTTGAATCTGTTGAACAATGTTTTCAGGCTGTCCGTGCTGAATATTGCGGAGTCGTTAATCGCCTTCCATGTTAGGAAGACACCTGTAGGCAGCAGCACAATAGTGGATATGAACACTCCGAATACGGCTCCCACCGCCCCGTCTTTTGCGAGCTTCTCGCCGGTTATGTCGATTACCCAGTATGCCACGAAGAACAGTACCGAGATGATGGCAGGCGTGCCGAGCCCTCCTTTCCTGATCAGCGCTCCCAGAGGTGCCCCTATCAAAAAGAAGATGAAGCATGCGAATGCCTGTGCGAACTTTTTCAGGATGGCTATGTCTATCCTCCTGATATTGAATGTGTACTGGAATGTGTCGCGGCTGAATGTGGTGAGTGTGGAAATGTATTCGTTTGCACTCGAAAGAGCCTTTTCATAAGCCCGTATCTCGTCATTTATGTCATCCCAACCGGTTTCTTCCCCGATTTCAAACATGCCGGTCGGTTCTGTGCGGAGAGAGGTGTCGAGCTGGGCGTTGTAGCGCAGTATCCTGCTTTCGGTCAGGGTCTTGATGTTCTTGGCCTGGGCCTCGGAGTTGAGTGTCCCCACCGAGTCCTGGTCATGCAGGAGCTGCTTCAGGTTCATCGTCCTTGCATCGTTCCAGTCCTTTTCCTCCGACTTCTGGAACGCATAGTTCTCCAGTGGGATGACGATGGACTGTTCCGTAAACTCTATTTTCTGGAGCTGGAGAGTGGTGTCCCTGTATTTCCTGGTGTTGGTCTCCTCATAGTTGACACCGTTATACATGGTGAACGTCAGCGATGTCTTGCTCCTGGACATCTGCATCATGGCCGAATCTGCCAGTGTCAGGCTTGTGTTGCCCTTGTTTCCGGTGTGGTTGTAAACCATAACGTCATACATCATCTGGGTCTCGTCGTTCCTCTCTTCGACCCTGAGGATATACCCGTCTATGCCGTCGTAGAATGTCCCTGTAGGTATCTTGATCTCTTCCTTTGTCCGCTTTATGTCGTTCCGGAGGGAGAAAATCTTGTTGTATGCCACCGGTACAAGGTTGTTGGCTGCAAAGAATGCCCCGATGCTTATCAATATTGACACTGCAAGCAGCGGGACCAGCACCCTTTTCAGCGATATACCTGCCGCCTTGATTGCCAGGAGCTCATTGTTTTCCCCGAATGTCCCCAATGTCATCATCGAGGCCAGCAAGGTGGCAAGAGGTATCGAAAGTGGCAGCAGTGTGGCGCAACCCCATCCGAGAAATTCAAGTATCACCTTGAAACTCAATCCTTTGCCTACGAGCTCGTCAATATACAGCCATAGAAACTGCATCATGAGGATGAAGACGACTACAAGGAGGATCGCCATGAACGGTCCTATGAATGATTTTAATATGAATCTGTCCAGTATCTTCATATTCTGGTGCCGGATTTACGGCATCTGCTTCGTTATATTCGTCGTTCAAATCCTCACTACCAGGAGGTAGCTGCGGTTTTCACTTCTCGATGGCCTTGCATCTGCCGCAAATCCGGCACCAGGCGTGGTGGATTACAGCATCTGCTTCGTTATATTCGTCGTTCAAATCCTCACTACCAGGAGGTAGCTGCGGTTTTCACTTCTCAATGGCCTTGCATCTGCCGCAAATCCGGCACCAGGCGTGGTGGGATTGGCGGCACGGGTCAGTTGCCCTTTGTGGCCATGTTTATCATGGCCTCGAGCGCGTCTGCAAGGCCGGATGTCTCCTTGCCCCCGGCCGTAGCAAGACCAGGCTGTCCACCGCCGCCTCCGAGAATCAGTCTTGCGGCTTCCTTGATGTCCCTGGTGGCATTGTGCCCTTTTGCGACAAGGTCCTGGGAATACATCAGAAGGAGCTGAGGCTTGCCTTCGAATTCAAATGCGCCCGCAATCACGAAGTTCTCCGTTTCTTTCTGGAGCATCATTGCGGCATTCTTAAGCATTGACGGGTTGGTAGGCGCAGTGACGGTAATCACGTTGACCCCATTCATTTCCCTGCTGTTCTCCTTGAGCACCTTTTTAAGTGCCAGTGTCTTCTCTTTTGCGACTTCCTCGAATTTCTTCTTGAATTCGCTGTTTTCCTCAATGAGTTTCCGGATGGCTCCTGCGAGGTCTGGCGCATTGTTGAAAAGGGCCTTTGCTCCTCTGAGGGCATTCTCCATCTGGTCGACAATGGTTTCTGCGGCTGCCCCGGTGGTGGCTTCGATCCTCCGTACACCGGCTGCGATTGCCGATTCGGATATTATCTTGAAGAACCCGATCTGTCCTGTAGCCTTTACGTGCGTGCCTCCGCACAGTTCCACGGAGTCTCCGAATTTCACTATCCTCACTTTGTCCCCGTATTTTTCCCCGAACAGGGCCATGGCTCCCATTTGCCTTGCCTGCTCCATGGTGGCGGAGCGGTTCTCTTCAAGCGGGTAGTTGGCGCGGATGAGCTCGTTGACACGGTTCTCGATCTTGTCTATCTGCTCGTCACTCATCTTTTCGAAATGGGAGAAGTCGAAGCGGAAGTACTCATCGGCCACGAACGAGCCTTTCTGCTCGACATGTGTCCCGAGGATTTCGCGGAGAGCTTTGTGGAGAAGATGCGTCGCTGTATGGTTGTTGGTGATTTTCAGTCTCCTGTCCGCATCCACATGCAAGGTGAAGCTCTCGCTGCAGTCTGAAGGGATGCGCTCCGCGATATGTATTGTGAGGTTGTTTTCCTTTATGGTGTTGAGAATCCGGATCTTTTCTCCACTCTCGGACATTATGTATCCGGTATCTCCGACCTGTCCTCCCATTTCGGCGTAGAACGGTGTGCGGTCGAACACGAGCTGGAACATTGTCTTGTTCTTGGCCTTGACAGTCCTGTGCCTTGTGAGCGATACCCCGTCGATTTCCGTGAGGTCGTATCCCACGAATTCCACGCTTTCGCAGTGGTGGAACTCGATCCAGTCTCCTGATTCGATGGCTGTGGCGTTGCGTGCCCTTTCCTTCTGCTTCATGAGCTCTGTCTCGAATGCCTTGATGTCGATGGTGTAGCCGTTTTCGGATGCGATGAGTTCGCTCAGGTCGATAGGGAATCCGAAGGTGTCGTAGAGGACGAAGGCGTCTTCTCCCCTGATCACCCTGGTGTCCTTAGATTTTTCCATAAGGTTCTCTATCAGCTTGATGCCTCTGTCAAGCGTGCGGAGGAAAGCCAGTTCTTCTTCGCGTATTACCTTTTCTATGAGCTCCTGCTGCCTGACTATCTCAGGGTAGAATTCCCCCATGTCGGCCACGAGCTGGCCTACAAGTCTGCAGAGGAATGGCTCGTTGAATCCCAGGAATGTATATCCGTAGCGTACCGCACGCCTGAGAATCCTCCTGATGACATATCCCGCCTTGACGTTTGAAGGAAGCTGTCCGTCTGCGATGGAGAAGCTGATGGCCCTGATGTGGTCGGCGATGACCCTCATGGCCACTTCTGTCTTGCCGGACTCGTGGTACTTGTGCCCGGAGAGCTCCTCGACCTTGGCTATCATGCCTGTGAACACGTCCGTGTCGTAGTTGCTCGTCTTGCCCTGAAGGGTCATGCAAAGCCTTTCGAATCCCATCCCGGTATCGACGTTCTTGTTCGGGAGCGGCTCGAGCTCTCCGCTGGCCTTGCGGTTGAACTGCATGAATACCAGGTTCCATATCTCTATCACCAGGTGATGCCCCTTGTTGACCAGGTCCTGTCCCGGTACGGCGGCCCTTTCCTCGTCGCTGCGCAGGTCCACATGTATCTCGCTGCACGGCCCGCATGGTCCGGTGTCGCCCATCTCCCAGAAGTTGTCATGCTTGTTCCCGAACAGTATCCTGTCTTCCGGCAGGTGTTTCTTCCATTCTTCAAGGGCTTCAGTGTCCTTTTCCGTCCCGTCCGCCGCGTCTCCTTCGAACACCGTGGCGTAGAGGCGCTCCTTGTCGATGCCGTAAACCTCTGTAAGAAGCTCCCATGCCCAGCTGATAGCCTCTTTCTTGAAATAGTCCCCGAAGCTCCAGTTGCCGAGCATCTCAAACATTGTATGGTGGTAGGAGTCGTGTCCCACTTCTTCCAGGTCGTTATGTTTTCCGCTGACTCTCAGGCATTTCTGGCTATCTGTCACGCGTTTGTACTCGGGTGTGCTGTTGCCCAGGAACCAGTCCTTGAACTGGTTCATGCCGGCGTTTGTGAACATGAGGGTCGGGTCGTTCTTGACCACCATTGGTGCGGACGGCACTATTGTATGCCCCTTGGATGCGAAAAAATCAAGGAATGCTTTCCTTATCTCTTTGGATGTCATCATAGTATATAACGTCAGTTCGACGGATTGTTCATTATGTGCAGCCCCTCTGTGTGCCGGGACTGTTTTTGACTTGCAAAAATAATAACAATTTTCCGAAAAATAATTATCTTTGCACGATGTCTAAATTCAAAAGGTACATATTCAATCAGGAAACCCTTTCATACGAGGTCCAGAAGCGTTCCGCCAGGGCCAGGGTATTGAAGGGTGTCTTGCTTTTTGCCGCCAGCCTCGGGATGGCGGTCCTGTATGCGTGGATATACACTTCCGTACTCGGGTATGACCTGCCGAAGACCGTGGCTCTCAGCAAGGTGAACGCACGCTGGAATGCCAGGATGGATGTGATGAACACCCAGCTTGACCGCTATGAGTCGGCCCTTGAGTCCATGAGGGTGCGCGACGACAATGTCTATCGGTCCATATTCGGTATGAACGAGATTCCGCCTGAGGTGAGGAATGCCGGTGCCGGCGGCGTTGACAGGTATTCCTGGCTCGACGAGGCAGGTTCCGAAAGTGTCCTGAAGGGGACGGTGGAGCGTCTGGACATCCTCACGAGGAAGACATACGTCCAGAGCAGGTCCTTCGATGACGTTGAGGCCCTTTCCCGCCGTGCTGGTGACATGGCGCAGTGCATACCGGCCATACCTCCGATCGACCCTACGCCGGGGACATACAGGATATCGAGCACTTTCGGCCGTCGTGCCGACCCTATATCAGGGCGGACCGCATACCATGAGGGTGTGGATTTCGCATGCCGCGTCGGAAATGCCATCTATGCCACCGCTGACGGTGTTGTGGAGACTGTCAGGAAAGAGAGGTTCGGGTACGGCAACAACGTGATCATTGACCATGGGTTCGGCTACAAGACCAGGTATGCCCACATGGATGACATAAGTGTCAGTGAGGGGGATGCCGTCAGGAGAGGCACTTTCATCGGCACTACCGGGGACTCGGGAAAGTCTACGGGACCGCACCTCCACTATGAGGTAATCTACAGGGGCCGTCACGTGAATCCGTACAATTATTACGACCTTTCCATGACGCATGACGAGTACAGCTCACTGATCGGACGCACCAATGAGTAGCCATTACGTTTACGACAAGGACGATTTCAGGTTCCGCAAGCAGAAACGCTCTCCTCAGACTGTGCTGCTGCGCATCCTGAAGTATTTTCTTGTGAGCGTGTCGCTCGCTGTCCTGTACTATGCTGTCTTCGCCCTGTTCTTCAGCACGGACAAAGAGCGCAGACTGAAGGCCGAGAACCGCATGTACGAGAGGATGTACCCTGAAATGGAGGAAAAGCAGCAGCTTCTCGAGGATGTTGTGGCAGGGCTTGAAGTCAAGGACAACAGTATCTACAGGGACCTTTTCCAGTCTGATGTCATCACATTCGGCAGCCAGGCTTCCGACTTCCTTTCCGGTATCGACTCTCTTGAGGTCCTGGACATCATACGGCATTCCGAAGGCATATATGGTCCTTTGAGCGTTAAAGCCAAGGAGATCGATGCGGAGTTCAAGGATATTTTCCGTATCCTTGCATCTGATGATACGGAGCTTCCACCTCTTTCCTTCCCTCTGGAGAAGTTCTCTTTCACATCTGTCGGCGCGTCTGTCGGCAGCAAGATCAACCCGTTCTATAAAGTCAAGGTAAAGCACGACGGCCTGGACCTGATAGCCCCGTCCGGGACTCCGGTGTGTGCCAGTGCAGACGGGACGGTGTCGGATATAGAGCGCTCAAGGAAAGGCCTCGGGAATGTTGTTTCGATAGATCACGGCAACGGGTATGTCACGCGCTATGCCCATCTGTCGGACATAAATGTCCTCAGGGGCAGGAAAGTGAAAAGGGGCGACATCGTCGGCAGGGTCGGCATGTCGGGGAACTCGTTTGCGCCTCATCTTCATTACGAGATATGGAGGGACACTGTGGCCCTCGATCCTGTGAACTTTTTTTTCAGCACTGTCACCCCGGCGGAGTACAGCGCCATGCTGCTTATGTCTGCAAGTGCTGGACAGTCAATGGATTGATATGGAACGGAAGGTGTATTATACGATAGGGGATGTAGCCGGTATCCTTGGCGAGAGCGTATCTCTGGTCAGGTTCTGGTCCAACAGTTTTCCGATGTTCATAAGGCCTGTGCGCAACGCCAAGGGAAACAGGCTTTATTCGTCTGCTGACATCGACACTTTCAGGCAGATACACTACCTGGTACGGGATTGCGGGATGACCCTTGAGGGGGCGGCCCGGCATATCCGGGAGGACCGCAGGCCGGTTGAATCCAGAGTGAAGGCTATAGGGATACTCAAGGACATAAAGCGGCAGCTGGAAGAGGTCCGGAAAGAACTTTGAACATTGCTTAAATCCAAATTCTCATGGACAATATATTATATAAGGTGAAAGACGTGGTCTCTGTCATAGAGGAATTCGCTCCTCTGGGCATCCAGGAAAGCTGGGACAACAGCGGGCTTTGCATTGGCTCTCCTGAGTCGGCGGTGTCTTCTGTCCTCCTGGGGCTCGACTGTACGCCGGAACTGGTGGACGAGGCCGTGTCTGCGGGTGCCGACATGATAGTGACACATCATCCGCTTATTTTTTCAGGGCTGAAGAAGATTTCACCTGACGACCCTGTCGGGCTTGCAGTGATGAAGGCCGTGTCCGCAGGGATATCGGTCTATGCCGCACATACTACCGCGGACAAGGTGGTGGCAGGTGTGAGCGGGGCCATGGCACGCCGTCTGGGGCTGGTGGACGCGCGTATCCTCGATCCGGAGGATGGCGGGACGGGTCTCGGCATGGTCGGGGATCTTCCCGAGGCTCTTTCATCGGAAGAGGCGGTAAGGTATGTGAAGGAGAGGTTCGGGCTGAAGGCTGTCAGGACATCACGCCCTGTCGACTGCCCGGTGAAGAGGGTGGCCATGTGCGGAGGTGCCGGAAGCTCCCTTATAGGAAAGGCCATGGAGTCGGGCGCCCAGCTCTATCTCTGCGGGGACGTGTCATATCATCATTTTTTCACTCCGAAGGACTTCATGATCATGGACATAGGTCATTATGAGAGTGAAATAGAGATAGTTGCTATTTTATTTTCGTTACTCAAGAAAAATTTTCCTACCTTTGCAGTCCGCATTACGGAGAATATATATAGTAACCCGGTATTTTATTTTTAAGCGATATGGCTAAAAAGACAAAAAAAATCGAGACTCCTATTGACCAGAGGGAAACCTTTGTGTCCATACAGAAGAGTTTTGCAGATTCCGACTTGAGCGTAGAGGAGAAGCTCAAGACATTATATGCACTTCAGCAGGCAGACACCGAGATCGACAAGATACTCCAGCTCAGGGGAGAGCTTCCGCTTGAGGTGGAAGGTCTCGAGAACGAGATAGCCGACCTGAAGGCCAAGTCTGCCCGTATCAACGAACAGATAGACGATGCCGGAAAGCGTATCACGGAATACAAGCACAACATTGTGGAATGTGACGCCCAGCTCGAGAAATACAGGGCCCAGGTGGACAATGTGGCAAACAGCCGCGAGTACGACTCTCTCAACAAGGAGATAGAGAACCAGGGTCTCCTCCGGGAGATAGCCGAGAAGAACATCTATGAGACCAAGGAGTTCGTGGCTTCCAAGAAGCAGGAGCTCGAGGGCCTCAAGGAGCAGATGTCTGTCAAGAATGACGACCTGAAGGCCAAGAAGCAGGAGCTCGCCACTATCGTGGAGTCCACTTCCAAGGAGGAGGAGAGGCTCAGGGCGGCACGCCAGGTGTGTGCAGACAAGATAGATGCCCGTACAATGAGCGCATACGAGCGCATCAGGAGCAGCTGCAACAACCACCTTGCCGTAGTATCGGTATTCAACGGGAATGCATGCGGCGGCTGTTTCAATACTATTCCTCCGCAGCGTCTTATTGATATCGCGTCCAACAAGAAGATGATAATCTGCGAATACTGCGGAAGGATACTTGTCAACCCTGATTTTGACTAACAGCTTATGGCGGACGAGGTAAAAAGACGCTCCACGAGAAAAAAGGATGCTGTAAACCTCGAAACATTAGGGCTTGAGGTGGGGAACAAACCGCCTCAAGCTCTTGATGTAGAAGAGGCTGTCATCGGTGCGCTGCTCATAGAGCCTGGCTGTGTCGATGAGGCAATGGAGGAGCTTTCCCCGTCGTGCTTCTACAGCGACAGGCACAGGATGATATTCGAGGCGATGGTGTCTCTGGTGAACGAGCATTCTCCCATCGACCTTATCACTGTCAGCCAGAAACTCAAGTCCACGGGAAATCTCGAGGTAGTCGGAGGTCCCGTCGCCCTTGCCCAGCTTTCGCAGAAAATCGGTGCCGCTGCGCATATTGAGGTGTATATCAAGATCCTCAAGCAGAAAAGCATCCAGCGGGAGCTGATTACAGCCTCGTATGACATACTGAAGAATTCATACGATGATGCGACCAATGTCGATGACCTGATCGACATGGCCCAGACAAAGATCTTCGCCGCTATCCAGAACAATGTCAAGAAGGATGTGCAGGAGATAGGCTCGGTCATCAACCAGGCTATCCAGGACATAGAGAATCTTCAGGACACAACAGGGCTCAGCGGAGTGCCTTCCGGCTTCCCGTCCCTTGACAAGGTGACTCTCGGATGGCAGGCATCCGACCTGATAATACTGGCAGCACGTCCGTCCGTGGGTAAGACCGCGTTCGTGCTGAACATCGCAAGGAATGCGGCTGTGGACCACCACATGCCGGTGGCGTTCTTTTCCCTGGAGATGCCGGCCATACAGCTTGCCAAACGTATGATGGTGACAGAGACCGGGCTCAATGCGGACAAGATCAAGGGAGGACAGAAACTCGAGCCTTACGAGTGGAAACAGCTTGAAGAGAAGATCAAGTATCTCGCAAAGGCGCCGCTCTACATAGATGACACCCCGTCCCTGCCTGTGATGGAATTCCGTTCCAAGGTGAAGCGTCTGGTGAAGCAGAAGGGGGTCAGGCTTGTGATTGTGGACTATCTCCAGCTCATGCAGGGGCCAGCAGAGCTGCGCGGCATGAGGGAGCAGGAGGTGGCTGCCATTTCCAGGACGCTCAAGGCTACCGCCAAGGAGATGAATGTCCCTATAATAGCCCTTTCGCAGCTCAGCCGCCAGGCGGTGCAGCGTACCGGGAGCAACAACCGTCCCCAGTTGAGCGACCTGCGCGAGTCCGGCTCCATCGAGCAGGATGCGGATATGGTGCTCTTTATACATAGATATGATTATCAGGGACTTTCGGACAATCCGGAGGATGTCGGAAAGACATCCCTCATAATAGCCAAGCACAGGAACGGAGAGATCGGTGAGATCATTATGATGTTCCGTGCTTCCGAGGTGCGTTTCGTGGACATGTCGGACTCTCTTGCCGGGAGCATAGCGGGAATGCCTTTCGCCTCGGCGATGAACAGCGACGATGTCCCGTTCGGCCCGCCGTCCGATTTCCCGGGTGGAGGGGATTTCTCTTCCGGTGGGGCGGATTTCGGAACTAACCAGGATTTCATGTAGCCGTGCTATGTACAGGTCATTGATCATAATGCCGGTCATCGCCGTCCTGTCTTTGCTGCCGCTGCATTCACAGAATGTGGTGGATGCCGGCAGCAGCGGCGGATGCATCCCGGTATTGTCTGTGGAGGAAGATGACCTCGCATACAGGTCAGGGGAAAGGTTCACGTTCACGATACACTACGAATGGGGCGCCATTGATTCCGACGTCGGCTGGGCCTCTGTGGGGATAGACACCGTCAGGTTCAACGGGACCAAGGCTTTCCATTGTACCGTATATGGCAGGACTACACGTCTTTATGACCTGTTCTTCAAGGTCAGGGAGGATTTCCAGTCATGGTTCACTGCGGATGGTGTCAGGCCGCTCAAGTTCACGAGGAACACGCACGAAGGGAAATACGAGGCCCGGAACACATATGCGTACATGTGGGACGGGACCGATTCCACGTATATCGCCGCCGATGTTTTCACCACCTCCAGCGGGCAGCGTGCGGTGAGGCTCCCTCTGAACGGGTGTACATACGACCTGCCGTCCCTTTTCTATCTTGCCCGTAACATAGACATGTCGAAGGTGGTCCCTGACGTGAAGTATCCGATGACTTTTGCCATAGATGACGATGTATATAATGTCTATTTCATCTACCGTGGGAAAGAGCGGAAGAAAGTCCGCGGATTCGGGACGGTAAATACCATGAAGTTCTCGGTGAAGCTGCTCTCCGGCAACGTGTTTACCGGCGAGGAGGACCTTTCCGTGTGGATTTCCGATGACAGGAACAGGATTCCTGTGCTGTTCGAGGCCCCGATACTCGTCGGGGTAGCCTCCGGACGTATCGAAAGCTGCACGGGGCTGAAGTATCCGATGTCCTCCTTTGTGAAGAAATGAAAAGGAGGTCCGGCCCGGAGAGGCCGATGTATGATAATATAACGTGAATTCGATGAATTTAATTCATTAAATTACATCGAATTACCTATTAAGGAGCAGGCCTGTGGCCTGCGACAGGTCCCCCGGCGAGGGGGAAGGAAGGGGGTGGCGCCCCTTAACAAGGGGCTG